>NZ_CAXAVR010000031.1:0-25233 GCF_963972535.1 uncultured Salegentibacter sp. | reverse complement strand
TCAAGCTCAGGAGATTAACTGGATGAGTATGAACGAGGCCCTGGCAGCACAGGAAAAAGAACCTAAAAAGATATTTATGGATGCCTATACCGTATGGTGCGGCCCCTGTAAAATGTTAGATAAAAATACCTTTACCAATAACGATGTGATCGAGTTTGTAAATGAAAATTATTACCCGGTAAAGTTTAATGCTGAAGGTCCTGAAGAAATTGATTTTAAGGGTCAGCTATTTAAAAATCCGCAGTACGATCCTGAAAAGAAGACAAGAAGAAATTCGCCGCACCAATTGGCCAGGGCTTTAAAAATCACAGGCTATCCAAGTCTTGTTTTCTTTGACGAAGAAGCCAATTTAATTGCTCCTATTCCAGGGTATAGAACCCCACAACAACTGGAGCTTTATTTAAAACTGTTTGTGGAAGATGAATATAAAAAAATGACTTCAAAAGAAGCTTTTGCAGATTACCAGGAGAATTTTGAAGGTTCTTTTGAGTAAAATATTTCGGTCTCGAGACCAACCGCGTGTTTAAGTCTCGATTCTCGAGTAGAATTTAAGTGTTAGTTGATAGTGGGCCTTATGGTTCAGTAGAGATGCGAAAAGCCCCGTTTTTACCTGTATGGTGAAAACGGGTTTTTTGTTTTTTGGCGGTTTCTGCCCAACGGGATAAATAAGTATGATAGTTGCTTCCGTCGGCAACAATTATTTTTGGATTTAAACATCCAATTAGCCGTTCTAAGTTGATTTTAGGGGAATCCCGAAGTAACACCAGGTCAGGCTTAAAATTGTTTAACTTGTAAACTGCACTGCTGTCTACAATTAAAACCGAAGTTTCAGAAAGCGCTAAAATATTCTGGATTTGCTTTTCTTCAATTTGATTGATATTCCGTCCGGTTTTATAATCTTTTAAACGGATTTCCTCTTGAATTTCATTAGCTAAATTATGATATAAAATTAGCTTTTTATCTTTTTGAATTCCTATCATAGTTTTTCTAGACTTATGAAAAACTATACTTTCTGAAGTTGAATTCTGCATTTTGCTATAGAGCATACTACTTTGAAATATTAGAATTCCGCAGAGAAAAAAAACAAGATTTCTGAAGCTTTTTTGATAGAGTAAAAGAATAAAAAAGAAAATCAATAAATAGGCACTCAGGTTTTGCCAAATATTAAAGTGAATATCGGTAAACACAAACTCTTCTTTTCCCGCCACCCAGGATATAAATTGGTTCATTAAACTGATTAGTTTTCCATAAGTTTCAGCGATAAAATTTGGGAGTAAATTCAGTAAAGAAAGTATGATAACCAAAATACCCAGTCCTAAAATAATTCCCAGTACCGGTAGCACAACCAAGTTGGAAAGGAAAAATAAGCCCGGAAACTGATGAAAATAAAATAAACTTAAAGGTAATACCCCAATCTGCGCTGCGATACTTACGCTTAATAATCCCCAGAAGTACTTTGTGATTTTAAATTTTGGTTGCCAGAGCTTAAATAATTTAGGCTGAATGGTGACAATTGCAAAAACCGCAAGATAACTCAGTTGAAAACCCACCTGAAATATGAAATAAGGATTTACAAGTAGTAAAATAAACAGCGAAATAAATAAACTGTTTAAAACACTGGTTTTTCGCCGCATTTGCATCCCGATAGCGATAAAAGAAAACATCGTTACGGCTCGAACCACCGATGGCGAAAGTCCTGCCAAAATAGCGAAGCCCCACATTAATATTATTAAAAGAATGGTTTTAAATATTAATCCGTTTTTTAAATAATTAAGCGGTTTAAAAAGCCAGTTTAAAATGAGTAAAATAATCCCCACGTGAAGTCCCGAAACCGCCAAAATATGAATCGCCCCCGCGGCGGCATATTCTTCATAGATTTCTTTTGAAATATCCTGTCTTTGCCCCAGCAATAAAGCCTGTATTATTGCGAGCTCATTTTTTTCTATTTTAGTTTCAGAGAGTTTTTGAATAATTGTTTCTCTCAATTTCGAGGCATAACTAACCGCAGATTCTTCCTTTTCGTTTAAAATTTTTATTTCAGAATCGCCGACTTGTAACTGCTTTTCTACCCGCTGTTTCTGCATATAGTTTCGGTAATTAAAGCGATAGGGATTTAGCGGTTCGGCAATATTTTTTAGGTTATAAGGAACAAGTAGTTTCATTCCGGGGGCCAAGTCTTTATTTATTGAATCTTTTGAAATACTCAATAGAATCCTTCCTTTTACTAGCCTTGAATTTTCTGTAGAAAAAATCTTTTCAACTTCAGCGAGATAGGGTTCGTTGTAAAGATTGGGTTTAAGACTTTCGGTAATGCGAATTTGCATTATTTCAGCTTCAGAATCTTCGAGATTTATATAATGATTTGCCAGGTTTTTTGGCTGGTGAAGAAAAGCTGCTGCAACTCCCAGAGTGAAAATTAAACTCCAGGTACATATTCCGAAGAAAACATCGTCAAATATTTGGTTACGTGCCCTAAGAAAACCTGCAATGAAAAGAAGAAATAAACAACCAAAAAATATAAAAAGAGCAGTACCTGGGATTTCAAAAGAAAATCCGGTAATTATTCCCAGGATTAGGAATAGAGAAAGTTTAATTATGGTGAAATTCAAAAATTGCATCCCTATTGTTTTTTGTAGGGCGGCAATTATCTTTTGAAGATACTAAAAATTATAAAATTCGGCGAGCCATTACAAAAGTATCATTCCAATAAGGTTCTGAAAGTGAAGAAATAATAACCCCGCGAGAGGTGGAGGAGTGGATAAAATAAATATTGTCCCGTTCCTTTTCTACCACTAAACCAACGTGGTTAATTACTTTTTTATTCTTGTTGGTTTCAAAAAATAATAAATCGCCGGGGGTTACTTCCTTTATATAAAGCCGTTCGCCTTCTAAAGACATGGCGCGGGAATTTCTTGGAACAGCGATATCTTCTTCTAAAAACGCTGTAAAAATAAGTCCGGAGCAATCCATTCCTCGTTTGGTAGTACCGCCATATTTGTAGCGCGTGCCTTCAAAACTTTTGGCTTTAGATATGATGTTATAAACTTTATTATCTACGGGTTCAATTTCAGTGTTTCTTGAAGGAGAAACTCTTTCAGCTCGATTTTCTTCACTTTTAGTAGTAATAACTTTAGAGCGTGAGCTCCCGCAGGAAATAAGGCTAATAAGAAAAAAGCCTAAAAAAAAGAACTTAAAAACTTTCTTCATAAATCAATTTTTAATCGCTTCTACAATAAGTTTGGCGGTTTTTTCACTGGCGCCTTTTCCGCCAAGTTTTCTTTCCAGTTCAAAATAATCTTTAAAGATTCTCTTACGATTTTCTTCGTCCAGTATTTTCTTAAACTCTTTTTTTAGCGTTTTCGTATTAAAATCGTCCTGAATTAATTCTTTTACAACCTCCCGTTTCATAATAAGATTTACCAAAGAAATATAATCAAGGTTTACTATTCGGCGAGCAATTTGGTAGGAAATATAGTTGCCTTTATAGCAAACCACTTCAGGAATTTTAAATAATGCGGTTTCTAAGGTTGCCGTGCCCGATGTTACCATAGCAGCGTGAGAAAGGCTAAGTATATCGTAAGTTCTGTTCATTATTAATTTTATATTCTTTTGCTTAATAAAAGGAGCGTAGAACTCTGCATCCTGGCTGGGAGCACCGGCAATTACAAATTGATATTCAGGGAAATCTGGGGTAATACTTAACATAACCTCCAGCATTTTTGAAATTTCCTGTTTTCGGCTTCCGGGTAATACTGCAATTATTGGCCTATCGTCTAATTGATATTCTTCTTTTAGTGCTGCTACATCGGGAAGATCTTTTTGGCCAATGGCGTCAATAAGCGGGTGGCCCACAAAATGAACGGGGAAATTATGTTTTTCTTCATAAAATTCTTTTTCAAAAGGCAGGATTACGTACATATAATCTATATCGCGCTTTATGGCCTGAATTCGGTTTTCTTTCCAGGCCCAAATTTGCGGAGAAATGTAGAAATGTGTCTGGTAAGCTTCCTTTTTTGCCCATTTAGCAATTCTTAAATTGAAGCCGGGATAATCTATAAAAATAATGGCGTCTGGATTAAAAGCGCTAATATCTTTTTTGCAAAACGAAATATTACTTAAAATGGTTTTTAAGTTAAAAAGTACTTCGGCAAAACCCATAAAAGCAAGTTCCCGATAATGTTTTACCAGTTCACCTCCCTGCGCCTGCATAAGATCACCACCCCAAAACCTAAATTCAGCTTCGGGATCGGTTTGTTTTAACGCGCGCATTAGATTAGAAGCGTGAAGGTCTCCAGAAGCTTCTCCTGCTATTATGTAATATTTCATATTTATAAAATTTATCCCAGTTTTGGCATTGAACACAAACTTATAATTATTACCAATTTTTGGGTTCAGCAGCAGCCGATTTCATTTAAACTATTTTTGAAATGAAAATAGTAATTGCTGCAATAATACTAGCTAAAAGTACACCTCTTGCGTGATAGATTTGTTTTTTTCTAAGGAAGACGAAAAAAGGTAGAAAGTTTAAAATAGCTCCCAGGGCAATGAGCTTGCCAATATAACCTTCAGCAATTGCATCATCTAGCGTTTCGTCTATTCCCATTTCTGAAAAAAGTAGGATATAAAGAAAAATGCCACCAATATTGGCAGAAATTCCGGTTAAAAATCCTATGAAAATATTTTGCTTAATCATTAAGTTCCCAATTATTTAAATCGTCTAAAAAGTGATGGGCCGTTAAATCAAATTGTACGGGAACTACAGATACATATCCTTTTTCAAGCGCCCATTCATCGGTGTCTTCGCCTTTATCTTTATTTACAAATTTTCCCGTAAGCCAGTAATATTCACGTCCCTGCGGATTGGTTCTTTTATCAAATTCTTCTTCCCATTGTGCGTTGGCCTGCCTGCAAACCTTCATTCCCTTAATTTCTGAAGCGGGAAGTTTTGGAATATTTACATTTAAAACCACCCCTTTTGGAAGTCCGTTTTTAATAACATTTCTGGTAATGGCTTTTACATATTTCCTGGCTGGTTCAAAATCGGCATTTAACGAGTAATCTAATAATGAAAATCCAATAGCGGGAATTCCTTCTACACCAGCTTCAACAGCAGCACTCATTGTCCCCGAATAAATTACGTTTATAGAAGAATTTGAACCATGGTTAATTCCGCTTACACAAAGATCTGGTTTCCTGTGCAAAATTTCCTGGGTAGCGATTTTCACGCAGTCTGCGGGAGTGCCCGAGCAGCTGTATTCTTTATGCTTATAATTTTCCTTAATAGTAACCTGTTCGCAAAATAAAGTATCGCTAATGGTTATAGCGTGTCCCATTCCGCTTTGTGGGCTATCTGGTGCCACTACTACTACATCACCCAGTTCTTTCATTACCTCAATCAAAGTTCTTATTCCGGGAGCGGTAATACCATCGTCATTAGTAACCAGTATTAATGGTTTTTTCTTTGTCATAGCCTATTTTTTAAAGGAGCTAAAATAGTAATTTCAAGAAGAAACCTTATCTTAGTAGTTTAACAAATTATTATTACCTGTTAGCTTTATTGGCACAATTTTTAATGTATTTTGGGGAGCTGTTAATGATGAAATTTATGCTATTTATGAAAAAGAATTTTAAAATCCTGGTGGTAGTGCTTTTAATGGCTGCTACTTCCTGTAGTTTTACTACTAAAAAATTCGACGATCCTAATAAAGACAAACTTCTTATAGATCTTATTACCTATGTGCTTAATGAAGGGCACTATGATGCAAGAGAGATTAATGATGAATTTTCTGAAGGGGTTTACGATAAGTACCTTGGTGGCCTGGATGGCTCTAAACGCTTCTTCTATGCCAGTGATGTTGAAGAGTTTAATGAATACAGGGATAAAATAGACGACCAGATTAAGGAAAAGGAAATTGGCTTTTTTGATCTTACTTATAACCGACTTCAAAAACGATCTGAAGAGGCACGAAAAATCTACAAAGAAATCCTTGAAAAACCTTTCGATTTTTCTGAAGCTGAAGATATAAATACAGACTTTTCTGAAGCTGAGTATGTATCTTCAAAAAAAGAACTAAAGGAGCGTTGGAGAAAACAACTTAAATTTTCTACTCTTATCACTTTTCACGATAAAGTTGAGGAAGAGGAAATGAAAAAAGAAGAAGACTCCGAATATGAAATGAAATCTAAAGAAGAACTTGAGAAAGAAGCCCGTGAGGTAACTTTAAGTTCTTTAGACGAATATTACGATTTTACCGATGATTTAGAGCGTAAAGATTACTTTTCAGTTTATTTAAATGCTATTGTAGAATCTTTTGATCCTCATACACTATATTTCGCACCACAGGATAAGGACAGGTTTGATATTGCAATGTCTGGAAAACTGGAAGGAATTGGCGCCCGTCTTCAAAAGAAAAGCGACAATATTACCGTAACCGAAGTTATATCTGGTGGTCCTGCCTGGAGAAGTGAAGAACTTTCTGAAGGAGATGAGATATTAAAAGTACAGCAGGAAGATGAAGAAGATCCTGTGAGTATTGTAGGAATGCGCCTGGAAGATGCGGTAGACCTAATTAAGGGCCCAAAAGATTCTAAAGTTACCCTAACAGTTCGTAAAAAGTTAATGGGTAATATTGAAGAAATTACGCTAACCCGTGATATTGTTGAAATTGAAGAAACCTATGCTAAAACTGCTATGGTTGAGCAGGAAGGGAAGAATTTTGGGATAATAAATTTACCGAAATTCTACTTTAATATGGAAGATTATGAAGAGCGAAATGCTGCTTCAGATATCAAAAAGGATATCATTCGTTTAAAAGAAAAAAATATGGATGGCCTTGTGCTGGACCTTAGAAATAACGGTGGAGGCTCTTTAAAAACAGTAGTAGATATTGCCGGGCTTTTTATTGAAGAGGGACCAATTGTTCAGGTTAAATCTAACGGACAAAGAAAAGATGTACTTTCAGATGAAGATCCGTCTGTACTGTGGGATGGTCCTTTAGTTATTCTTGTAAACGAACTTTCAGCTTCGGCCTCAGAAATTCTGGCGGCTGCAATGCAAGACTATAAACGTGCAATTATTATAGGAAGTAAACAAACCTATGGTAAAGGTACTGTACAGAATGTGATAGATCTTAACCGTTGGTTAAGAAGTAATGAATTTGGAGATGTTGGTGCACTTAAACTTACTACTCAAAAGTTTTATAGAGTTAATGGTGGTTCTACCCAGTTAGAAGGGGTGAAAAGTGATGTTGTGGTGCCAGATCGTTATAGCTTTGTAGATATTGGCGAGAAAGACCAGGATAATCCGTTGCCGTGGGATAAAATAGATCCGGCTAAATATGAAGTTTGGGATGGTTATGTAGATTTTGAAAAAACAATTGCAAACAGTAAAGACCGAATGAACGCTAATGAGCAATTAAAGCGCATTGAACAACACGCTAAATGGATTAAAGACCAAAGTGAAAATAGTGCACATTCCCTTAATTTTGAAGAATACGCGGCAACCGCAGAAAGAAATCAGGAAATGGCAAAAAGCTTTGATTCTATAAATGATTATAAGACCAACCTGACATTTACTTCTTTACCCTATGAAGAAAAGATGTTTGAAAATGATACTATTCTAAAAGAAAAAAGAGATCGTTGGCATAAGAATTTAAGTAGAGATGTTTACGTTGAAGAAGCAATTCACGTACTATCTGATATGCGAAAAAATAATATTAGAGAAGATAAATTAGCGAAAGTAAGAGACTAGTTTTCTTCTAAAAAGAGTAAAAGCGCTTCAGCAATGAAGCGCTTTTTTTATGCTATAATTGATTAAATGAAAAATTCTGAAGTAAACTTTATTACCAAAAAGTTTAAATTTGCTGTATGTTGAAAAGAAAATATATTTATCCGCTAATCATTCTGGCGGTTGCGGCTGCTTTATTGCTGGTAGAACGTTGTAATTAGAAAGACATCCTGTCTGAATCCAGTTTGACAAAAATAAACAGGAGAATTGTAAATGCCCAAAGTCCCGAACCTCCATAACTTAAAAATGGTAAGGGAATTCCAACGGTGGGGAAAATGCCTATAACCATTCCAATATTTACAAGGAAGTGCATAAAGATTATTCCTATTACCCCATAGCCGTAAACCCGGTTAAAAGTTGAACGTTGCCGCTCTGCCATATAAAGTAGACGCAACATAAGCAGTATAAACAGGGCAAGAATAAACGTGCTTCCTAAAAAGCCCCATTCTTCCCCTACGGTGCTAAAAATATAATCGGTATGTTGTTCAGGCACAAAATGACCTTTTGTTTGTGTTCCTTCTGTCCAGCCTTTTCCGAATAACCCGCCGCTGCCTATTGCAATTTCACTTTGGTTAGTATTATAACCAATACCACGAGAATCTACTTCTTTGCCTAATACAATATTAAATCTATCCCGGTGATGCTGTTTAAACACATTTTCAAATACATAATTTACTGAAAGCGAAAATCCAACTGCAACCGCTGCAAAAAATAAATATTTTAAAATGTTAGGTCTTCTTTTTCGGTTTTTAAGATAAACAAGTATTGCAATTAGTAATATTCCGACAATTACCCACAAGGGGCCGAATGCCAGTGTGGCTACAAATAGAATAGCAGCGAAAAATCCGAGTAACAAATAAGCAAAATGCAGCCCTTCTCTGTACAGTGCAAATGCAAATGAAAAATAGACCATGGCACTACCTGCATCGGGCTGTAAGAGCACTAAGATCATTGGCAGGGCAATAATTAAAAATACTCGTAATTGATGCTTAAAATCTTTAATATTTGTTTGTATACCACTTAGATATTTTGCTACGGCCAAAGCGGTGGCTGCTTTTGCAAATTCTGCAGGTTGAATACTAACTGAGCCAATTTGGTACCATGCAGTCTGCCCGGCAATGGTGCTTCCAAAAACAAATAATCCTGCTAAGCTTAAAAGGCTTGTGGCATAAATTACACTGGAAAAACGCTGGTAAAATTTTGCTTCAATTGAAAGGATTAGAATAATAAGGAAGATGCTTAATGCTATAAACAGGGCCTGCCTGCTATAAGGAGCATCCATATTAAAAAAATCAATAGGGCTACCGGAACCCAGAGACGCCGAATAAATATTGGCCCACCCAAAGCCTACTAATAAAAGGTAAATTAATATAGTAATCCAATCAAATCCTGCTACGCTTTTACTCATTTACCTATTTATTATAAAAGGTTCTCCACTCAATGGTTTTGCGTACTCTTCTTCAAGACTGTGGCTTAAAATCCAGTCTTCCATATCTGTTCTGGTAATTTCTTTTTTAATATATTTTTCAACCATTAAGCTGGCAATTCTTCCTGCGTAACGGCTTCCCCAATATCCGTTTTCCACAAATACTGCAATAGCGATCTTTGGATTGTCTACCGGTGCAAAAGCTATAAAAATAGAATGGTCTGTAAGTTGGGTGCGTTTCCCATCAATTTTTGTAAAGTTTTCTGCGGTACCTGTTTTACCGGCGATTTCAATTCCGGGAATCTGCAAACTTCTAGCGGTACCGTTTTTGTAAACCTGGTGCATACCTTCAACTACAGGATCAAAATGTTTGGAGTCTACCGTTGTGATGTTTTTTACTGTAAATTTCTCTTCTTTTATAGGATCACCTTCTACAGCTTTTAAAATATGGGGAGTGTAGTACCATCCACGGTTTGCAATAGTAGCCGTCATATTTGCGAGTTGAATTGGCGTCATCAAGACTTCTCCCTGGCCAATGGCATTAGATATTGTGGCCGTAGAATACCATTTGTAAGTTGGATAATTATAAATTCGGTTGTAATAATCGGCATCAGGAATTTTGCCCGGTCTCCCTGTACTAAGGTCATTGCCCATAAACTGACCAAGTCCAAAACTTTTTAAATGTGCATTCCAGGTATCAATCCCTTCTTGTGGGGTGGGAAATTTTTCTATTGTTTTTCTATAAACCTGTGCGAAATATGAATTACAGGAATTTGCGATACCCGGCACAAGATCCAGGGGGCTGGGATGAGCATGGCAACCCAAAGGACGCCTGGCTCCGTAATTATAACCGTTGTTGCAGGAAAACCTGTCTTCGGTATCTATTACACCTTCCTGCAGCCCAATTAAACCGGTTAAAGCTTTAAAAGGAGATCCGGGAGGGTATTCTGCTAAAAGTCCGCGATCGTAAAGTGGTTGTGCGATAGAATCATAATATAGCTTGGTGTAATTTGGAGATCTTTTTCGGCCAACTAATAAAGCAGGGTCGTAATTAGGAGCGGTTACCAGGGAAAGAATTTCGCCACTTGCCGGCTCTATAGCTACAATTCCACCTCGTTTGTTTTCCATTAGTTTTTCCCCATACGCCTGTAATTCGGCATCTAAAGTGATATGTATATCTTTCCCTTTAGTGGGAAGCGTATCGTAAATACCATCTTTATAAGGGCCAATGTCCCTGTTAAACCTATCTTTTTGAATATATTTTACACCCTTTTCCCCACGCAGTAATTCTTCGTAAACTTTTTCTACGCCGCTTCTTCCAATAAGGTCACCAGAAATATAATATGGATCTTCATTAACTTTTTTCTGATTCACCTGCGCGATATAGCCTAAAACATTGGCGCTATGATCTACCTGGTAATCTCTTAAAGAACGTTTTTGAATATAAAAACCTTCATATTTTCGCATTTTTTCCTGTAAATAAGCGTATTCCGATTTTGTTAATTGCGGAATAATTACTGACGGAAGAATAGGAGAGTAGATTTTGGCTTTATCTAACCGGCGCCCTAATTCTTTTGGATCTATACTTAGAATTTCGCAGAATTCAGTAGTATCAAAAGGTTTAAGATTGCGTGGAATGGCCATCACATCGTAAGAAGGTTGGTTAGAAACCATCAACTTCCCATTTCGGTCTGAAATATAACCTCGCTGCGGATAGTCGTACACCACTTCAATAGCATTATCCTGAGACCTTACCGCAAAAGAATCGTCCATTATTTGCAAATAGAACAACCGGGCAAGAAAAATAATGCCGGTGGTAAGAATAATAATGTAAAGAAGTAATTTTCTCATCTATATTTTTTACTGAAAACAATAAGGCTTAGCATAATAGTAATAACACTGAAGATCCCTGAAAATAACGTTTTTTTGAGGACTATTATTATATGACTAAAGCTGAACATTTCCAAGAAAAATAAGATAAAATGATGAATTATAATACTGATAAAAATATAGCTTAATCTGGCTCCAAAAGGTGTTGTGGAAAGCCTTAAATTTTGATGATCATAGCTTATTCCAAAAGAAAATCGAAGCAAATTTGGCCTAATAAAAGCAATAACCACACAAGCTGCCGCATGAACGCCGCCGCTGTCTTCAAAAAGATCTATGCTAAAACCTAATAAAAAAGACAGTATTAAAAATAAACTCTGATTTGCATTAAATGGATAAAGTAAAATAAATAATACATAAAGGTAAGGATTTATATAGCCCAGGAAATTAATATTGTTAAGTATTAGCACCTGTATAAATACTAATCCTACAAACCTGATTATATTTTTTAAAATACTATTGTTCATCTTCCTTCTCTAATTCCAGTATTTCTTCCCGGTCCAGGTTTTCAATTACATATACATAACCAATATTGGTCATATCATTAAAAAGCCTAACATTAATATTGTAATAACTCTGGCTTTGGTCCAGTTTAAAATTTTCTACACTACCAATAGGGATCCCTTCAGGAAAAATTAAAGATTTTCCCCCAGTAACTATGGTATCTCCTTCTTTTACCGGGGCCTGTCGTGGCACATCTACCAGCTGAACGATATTAGGATTTTTACCATCCCAGATCAAACTCCCAAAATGATTGGTTTTATTTAACTGGGCGTTAATTTGAGAATCTGAATTTAATATGGAAATTACTCGCGAAAACCTGCTGTTCACACGGTCTACAATACCAATTACTCCCTTGCTTGTTATAACCCCAAATTCAGATTTTATACCGGCTTCTTTTCCCTGGTTTAAGGTTAGAAAATTGTTGGGTTTGGCGTAGTTATTATTAATAACCCTCGCGGTTCTAAAATAATAGGTGCCATCAAAACTGGTGGTATCGGTATAATTTTCTACCGAGATGGTATCGTTTAAATTGGTCAATACATTACGCAGCTGCTTATTTTCTTCCATTAAGCGCTCGTTGTACTCGTCTAAATGCATGTACTTGTCAAAATCGTTGGCCCAGGAATAGATGCCGCCGGTAAGTACGTTAGCCGAGCTTATAAAACTACTTTTATGAAAAGAATGGGTTTGAATGGTAAAGAATACAGCTAATGCAAGCAGAAACAGGAATAGGATATTATTCTTATTCCGAATAAGAAAATTGAAAATTTGCTGCATAAAACTACTTCTCCTACTTTATCAAAATTCCCTTATAACGATTAAGGGTCTTTAAGCATATTCCGGTTCCTCTTACTACGGCTCTTAATGGATCTTCGGCAATATAAACCGGAAGATCGGTTTTTTGAGATAGCCTTTTATCTAATCCTCTAAGCATAGATCCACCACCGGCAAGATAAATACCGGTATTATAAATATCGGCTGCAAGCTCTGGGGGAGTTTGAGATAAGGTTTCCATTACCGCGTCTTCAATCCTTAAAATAGACTTATCCAAGGCTTTGGCAATTTCCCGATAAGAAATGTTTACCTGCTTGGGTTTTCCTGTTAAAAGGTCACGTCCCTGAACACTCATTTCTTCTGGCGGAACTTCCAAATCTTCAGTCGCTGCGCCAATCTGAATTTTTATTTTTTCGGCCGTACGCTCTCCAACATATAAGTTGTGCTGCGTACGCATATAATAAACAATATCATTAGTAAAAACATCACCGGCAATTTTAACCGATTTATCGCAAACAATCCCGCCAAGTGCAATTACCGCGATTTCGGTAGTACCACCACCTATATCTACGATCATATTTCCTTTAGGCTGCATAATATCTACGCCAATACCTATGGCAGCGGCCATAGGTTCGTGAATAAGGTAAACCTCTTTCCCATTTACACGTTCTGCACTTTCTTTTACCGCACGCATTTCAACTTCTGTAATTCCAGATGGAATACAAATTACCATTCTAAGCGCCGGCGTGAACATTTTCTTTTTAAGTGCCGGAATTTCCTTTATGAACATAGTGAGCATTTTCTCACTGGCATCAAAATCGGCAATTACGCCATCTTTTAAAGGGCGAATGGTTTTTATGTTTTCATGGGTTTTTCCCTGCATCATTGCAGCTTCTTTCCCTACTGCGGTTATTTTTCCCGTAGTTCGGTCTCGTGCAACAATAGAGGGGCTGTCTACCACCACTTTATCATTATGAATAATAAGGGTGTTGGCAGTTCCTAAATCTATCGCTATTTCTTCAATGAGAAAGTCAAAAAATCCCATGCTTTGTTTGGTATTGAGGTTTGGTAAATGTAATAAAATTAATGTTTAAAATGGCGTGTTCCCGTCATCACCATAGCTATATTATTTTCGTTGCAATAATCTATACTTAGCTGGTCTTTTATAGATCCTCCGGGCTGGATTACTGCTGAAATTCCAGCGTTACCGGCAATCTCTACACAATCTGGAAACGGGAAAAACGCATCGCTGGCCATAACCGCTCCTTTTAAATCGAATTTAAAAGATCTCGCTTTCTCTATGCTGTGTGTTAAAGCATCTACACGAGAAGTTTGCCCGGTGCCGCTGGCGCATAATTGTTTGTTTTTTGCTAAAACGATGGTATTCGATTTTGTGTGCTTGCATATTTTGGAAGCAAACAACAAATCAGATAACTCGGCATCTGTTGGTTTATTGTTTGTAGCCTCTTTTAAATCTTCAAGCGCATCTGTTTTATTGTCTTTGTCCTGTACCAAAACGCCGTTCAAACAAGTTCTAACCTGTTTCTGCGGAAGTTCAGTCTCTTTCTGAATCAATAAAATTCTGTTCTTTTTTCCTTTTAAAATTTCTTCGGCCTCCTTAGAGAATGAAGGGGCAATAACCACTTCACAGAATAATTGATGAATTTCTTCAGCTGTACTTTTATCAATTTCAACATTACTAATCAAAACTCCTCCAAAGGCTGAAACAGGATCACCCGCCAACGCATCTATATAAGCCTGGTGAACAGTGTCGCGTTGCGCTAAACCACAGGCATTATTGTGCTTTAATATTGCAAAAGTTGGTGCTTCGCCTTTAAATTCGTTGATGAGGTTTACCGCAGCATCAACATCTAATAAGTTGTTGTAAGAAAGTTCTTTTCCGTGCAGTTTTTCAAACATTGCATCAAAATCTCCATAAAAAGTTCCTTGTTGGTGTGGGTTCTCTCCATATCGTAATTCTTTCCCTGTTTGAATGCTCGTTTTATAAGCTTTTACTTCACCTTCAGCATTAAAGTAGTTGAAAATTGCCGTATCATAATGCGAAGAAATATTAAAAGCTTTTCCAGCAAATAGTTTACGATCGGCAAGGCTGGTTTCTCCATTTTTTTCGTCCAGTAAATTTTCAAAACCCTTATAATCTTCTACCGAAGAAACACAAAGCACATCTTTAAAGTTCTTTGCAGCGGCGCGAATAAGCGAAATGCCGCCAATATCTATTTTCTCAATAATATCCTGTTCTGAAGCTCCCGAAGCTACGGTTTTCTCAAACGGATAAAGGTCTACAATCACAATGTCTATCTGCGGAATTTCGTATTCTGCAAGTTCTTTTACGTCACCTTCATTATCCTGCCTGTTCAAAATTCCTCCAAAAACTTTTGGGTGGAGCGTTTTTACCCTTCCGCCTAAAATTGAAGGATAAGAAGTTACATCTTCTACAGGTACAACTTCAATTCCAAGATCTTTTATAAAATTTTCGGTGCCACCAGTAGAGTAAATGGTGATTCCCAGGTTGTTAAGTTTTTTTACAATAGGTTCCAGGCCTTCTTTGCTGAATACAGATATTAAAGCAGATTTTGCTTTTTTTAAGTCGCTCATTGTGTTGTGTTTGTTAAAGTGGCAAAAGTAAGTATTTAACCCAAAAACATAAAAGGCATTTACTTTATTTATCCAGAAATTTTGTAACGAAATTTAAACCCGGGCGTCATACCACTAAGCACATAAAAATTCGGGCTTTATTTACTCGATATCCTGGTATTTATATGTGCCCGGCTGGTAGAATGTTTTAATTTACAATTTAATGCTCCGTGGTTCTGTCCCCGAGCTTTATTTATTATGCTGATATATCTACGCGTACTTAGGGAAAGTTTTAATTTTGCGATAAACGCGCTTAAGAACAATAAGCTAAGAACATTTCTTTCTTTGCTGGGGGTTACTATTGGAATTTTTTCCATTATAGGCGTTCTTGCTGCAGTAGATTCTTTAGAACGTGAAATTAAAGGAAGTTTAAGCGCTTTAGATAACAGCACCATTGTGGTAATGCGTTTTTCTTTTGGCCCCACCGATGTGCCGCAATGGAAACGCCAGCAGTTTCCAGATGTTTCTTACGATGAATATCAATACCTAAAACGAAATCTTCCCAATACCGAATCTATAAGTTTTACAATTGGCGTTCCCGATGAATCTATAAAATATCAGGATGTTACCAGTACCGGTGTTGGAGTTGGCGCTATTACCCACGAATATTACGATATTGAAGCCCTGGAACTGGAAGAAGGTAGGTTTTTTAACGAATCTGAGTCAGTAAGTGGTTCTCCGGTAATTGTGTTAGGGCACGAAATAGCAAATAATCTTTTTGGTGGACTTAATCCTCTTGGTAAGGAAGTGCGTTTATATGGCAGAAAGCTTACCGTTATTGGTGTGCTTAAAAAGCAAGGAGCTAGCTTATTTGGTGGCTCCAGGGATGGCCAGGTGTTCGTTCCTGCAAATATTGTGAGAAGAGTTTATGGAGATAATAATAAGGGTGTTTTTCCGCAATTAATTTTAAAGCCAGAAGATGATGTTGATAATGCCGAATATATGGCAGTTTTAGAACAACAGCTTAGAAATTACCGCGGAATAAAACCTGGCGATATCAATAACTTTTTTATAAATCAACTTCAGGGTTTTGCCGATTTAATAGATAATATTACCGGTCAGCTGAATTTTATAGGATTAATAATTAGCGGATTTTCATTACTGGTGGGCGGTTTTGGAATAGCCAATATTATGTTTGTAAGCGTAAAAGAGCGAACCAATTTAATTGGAATTCAGAAATCTTTGGGAGCCAAAAATAAATTTATTCTCTTTCAATTTTTATTTGAAGCGGTAATCCTGGCTGTTATTGGTGGCCTCGTAGGACTGGGATTGGTTTGGTTGGTTTCTATCGCGGCTTCGCAATTTACCGGCGACTTTGAGTTTGTACTTTCTTCCTGGAATATGTTTGTTGGCTTTGCAGTTTCAGCAGTAATCGGGTTAATTTCAGGAATAATTCCGGCAATTTCGGCTTCAAAATTAGATCCTGTGGAAGCGATTAGGACAGGAATGTAAAATTCAAGAGCATAGAAAATAGAGTATAGAATAAAGATTTTTTACCTATTGGACTTTATCTTTTCTCTCTTATCTCTATTCTTTTTCTCTTTTTTATGCTTTCAAGATTTTAGCTACCTTTTCATTAACCCATTCCAAAAACTCTTCATCTTCCTTAGAAAAAGGATCTGGAGTGTGAGAATCTATATCAATTTGGCCAATGTTCTCGCCGTTTAAGAAAAGCGGTACAACAATTTCAGCTTTCACGTTAATGCTACAGGCTATATAATTAGTTTGTGCTTTTACGTCTGGCACTACAAAGTTTTTATTAGAAACCGCTACCTGCCCGCAAATCCCTTTTCCAAAAGGAATAATAGTATGGTCTGTAGGTTCGCCTGCGAAAGAACGCAATTTCAATTCCTCTTTATCGCCATTTTTAAAATAAAAACCTACCCAATCGTAATATGGGATATTTTCTTTTAAAACCTCACAAACCTGCGACAATCGGTGATCTACCGAAAGATTATCGTTTTCAAGAATAGTTTTAATTTCTGGTTTTAATTTCTGAAATGGCATAGTTGATATTTTGGTGCAAAAGTATTCAAAAATTATAGCAAGCACAGGCTCTTATTTATATAAATTTGTTAAAAACCCTCTCTAAAATTGATCAGGTTATTCATTAAATATAAATCGGTTCTTCGTTTCATTTTTATGTTTTTGGGGAGTTACCTGGTGCTCACCCTTATTTATAACCTTTATTTAGAATTCTTTAGGTCGCCTATTTATTTTCCAGATTACATTACTCATCTGGTTGCAAAACAAAGTGAAACCTTAATTAGTAGTTTTGGTTATAATGCGCAAATTTTACCGCACCAGTCAGAACTCTCTATGAAGCTTATTGTGAATGAAGTTTACCTGGCCAGAATCGTGGAAGGCTGTAATGCAATTAGTATCATTATTTTATTTATCGCTTTTGTACTTTCCTTTTTTGGCCGATTGAAACTCACACTACTTTATCTTTTAGCGGGTAGTGTAATAATTTATGCAATGAATATTATTAGAATTGCTATTCTCGCTGTGGGAATTTACGAGTATCCGCAACATACCGAATTTCTACACAGCATTATATTCCCATTAATTATCTACGGCACCGTATTTTTACTGTGGGTTATCTGGGTGCGTATTTATAGCCAAAAACAGAAATTATGAAACAATTTTTAAGGCTATCAGGCATTGGTGTTTTAGTTATTTTGCTGGTTTTGGTGAGGTTTTTTGAGCATCAGTTATTTTACGATCCACTAATAGATTTTTACCGTTATGGCGGTTATTTAGCAATGGAAGTACCCCAAATTAATTTCCCTAAATTATTGCTTAACCTTAGTTTACGCTACTGGTTAAATACTGCTATTTCCCTGGTAATCCTTTTTGTTAGTTTTCGCGATAAAAACATTGTGAAATTTGCCGCCTTGCTTTTTACCTTACTTTTTGGAATTGGTCTGGCAACATTCAGCGTACTTTATTTTAATTTGAATTCAGAAAATGTAATGGGTTTATTTTATGTACGCCGATTTTTAATTCACCCTGTATTTATCCTTATTTTACTGCCTGCTTTTTATTATTACAGATTAAAAAAATGGGAAAACTCATAATCTTAAAAGTTATTCCCAAAGATCTGAAAAGGCTTTATTTCAAAATTTTACCTATTTTTGTAGCTGATGAAAAAAGCTTTTCAACATAGCATTTCTATAGCAATGGCATTTTTAGTGCTGTTTTCAACCTTTTCTTTTACGGTTGATAAACATTTCTGTGGAAGCTTTTTAGTAGATAAAGCAATTTTTTCTGAAGCCAAAACCTGCGGGATGGAAATGGAAACTTCATCTGAAGATTCCTGCTGTACCAATGAGAAAATTGCGGTAGAAGGCCAGGACGAGTTAAAACACCAGTTTGATTCGCTAGACCTAAATCAACAGCTTTTCCTCACAGGCTTTGCTTATTCCTACATTTTTATTTTTGAAGATTTTTCAAAAGATAATATTCCTTTTAAAGATTATTCTCCACCACTTCTGGTCAAAGACATACAGCTCGAAGACCAGGTTTTCCTTATTTGATATACATTTTTGTAAATGTCATCCTGTTTCAAAATGATAAAATCGTCATTGCGAGGCACGACGCAATCTGTTAATATCAGCAGATTAGATCACCCGATAAACATCGGTGTCATAATGACGTTTACAGTTTCATTTTGGGCTATTTCTCATTTTGTTTACAGCGCTTAGTTGTTTTATTAATGTATATCCACATTCATGTTCAATAAGATTATAAAATATTTTCTTTATAACCGACTGGTTTCTGTCCTGCTTTTAGTATTTCTAATCGGCTGGGGCTTGGTAACTGCGCCTTTTAATTGGGACACTGGATTTCTGCCCAGTGATCCAGTTCCGGTAGATGCTATTCCCGATATTGGAGAAAATCAACAAATTGTTTTTACCGATTGGCCCGGGCGTTCCCCCCAGGATATAGAAGATCAAATTACTTATCCGCTTACCAGTTCACTTTTGGGAATTCCGGGAGTGAAATCTATTCGTAGTTCTTCCATGTTTGGTTTTTCCAGTATTTATATCATTTTTGAAGAAGATGTAGAGTTTTACTGGTCCAGAAGCCGGGTGTTAGAGAAGTTGAATTCTCTTCCTGCAGGTTTATTACCCGATGATGTTCAGCCTACTTTAGGTCCTGATGCTACAGGTTTAGGCCAGGTTTTTTGGTACACTTTAGAAGGTCGCGATAAAGATGGAAATGTTACCGGTGGCTGGGACCTTCACGAATTACGTAAAGTTCAGGATTATTATGTGAAACTTGGACTAAGCGGCGCAAAAGGAGTTTCAGAAGTTGCTTCTATTGGTGGTTTTGTACAGGAATATCAAATTGATGTAAATCCCGATGCGCTTAAAGCCTACGGAATTGGCATCAACCAGGTAAGGATGGCGGTAAAGAATTCTAACCGCGATGCCGGGGCGAAAACTTTAGAGGTAAACAAAGTGGAATACCTGGTACGCGGGCTCGGTTATATTGAATCTATTGAAGATATTGAAAATACTGTTGTAGCCGCAAATGATAACACGCCGGTACTTATTAAGGACCTAGGCCGGGTAAGTTTAGGTCCTGCCGAACGCCGCGGAGTTTTAGATAAGGGAGGAGCTGAAGTTGTTGGTGGTGTGGTAGTAGCAAGGTATGGCTCAAATCCCCTGGCGGTAATTCAAAATACTAAAGATAAAATTCAAGAAATATCTACCGGATTACCATCTAAAACGCTTTCTGATGGTACCGAAAGTCAGTTAACTATCGTCCCTTTTTACGATAGAACACAACTGATTAACGAAACTATAAACACCCTGGAGCGAGCACTTTCCCACGAGGTGCTTATTAGTATTATCGTAATTATAGTACTTGTCTTAAACCTAAGGGCTTCTATTTTAATATCCAGTTTATTGCCGGTGGCTGTACTTATGACTTTTATTGCGATGCGCTATTTTGGGGTAGATGCCAATGTGGTAGCACTTTCAGGAATTGCTATTGCCATTGGAGTGATGGTAGATGTTGGGATTGTTTTTGTTGAAAACACTATTCGCTGGCTGGAAATGCCTGAAAATAAAAATCTCCGCGGAAATAAACTTGCCGGTGTAATTTACAAAGCAACTGCTGAAGTAGCCCCGGCAGTTACAACAGCACTCGCCACCACGATTGTAAGTTTTATCCCGGTTTTCTTTATGGAAAACGCCGAGGGTAAATTATTTCGTCCCCTGGCTTTTACTAAAACCTTTGCATTGGTAGCGGCTTTCCTTATTGGGGTTTTTGTACTGCCCATGTTATCGTATTTCTTTTTCAATATTAAAATTGATAAAAAGAAAACCCAGCAAACCTGGAATATTGTGTTAATCATTTCAGGAATCGCTTTAGCCATTATTTTTAGTTTTTGGTTGCCTTTAGCTTTAACGCTTATCGGGATCGTAAAAATTGTTGAAGACAGGAACCCGCATTTTTTCGGAAAATATACCAATTTGGTAATTCCGGGTTTAATCCTGGCGGTTACTATATTCTTTCTTGCGGAAGAGTGGATGCCACTTGGCTTTCAGAAATCGGCGTTCGCCAATTATATTTTTGTAATCCTGTTGTTAAGTATCACTTTGATAGTGTTAATGATGGTCGTAAAATACTACGAACCTATCTTAAACTGGTGTTTAACTAATAAGGCGAAATTCCTCACACTCCCCATTATCACTATATTTTTTGGTGCGATGATCTGGTTTGGTTTTCCAAAATTATTCGGTTTTGTAGCCAACGGATTTGATAAAGTGGGATGGAATGTGAGAACCACCCAGGTTTGGAGTGGGCTAACGCATACTTTTCCCGGTGTTGGAAAAGAATTTATGCCCTCGTTAAGCGAAGGTAGCTTTTTATTGATGCCCACCACTATGCCACACGCAGGGATGGAGGAAACCACCAAAACCCTGAAACAATTGGATATGGCGGTAACCGGTATTCCTGAAGTTGAGGTTGCTGTTGGGAAATTAGGAAGGGCAGAAACCGCTCTGGATCCTGCCCCAATTTCTATGTTTGAAAATATCATTAATTATAAACCGGAATATATTCATGCAGAAGACGGATCGATGCAACGATTTAAAGTTGATGATGAAAACCGTTTTATTCTCAAATCAGGGGACACGTTAACTAATGCTGAAGCTATTCAAAGAGATGTAATCGCTTCAAATTTAATTGAAGATGAAGATGGAAAATTCTACCGAAATTGGCGCGAACATATTAACAGTCCAGACGATATTTGGAATGAAATTACCAGGCGAACAAAACTTCCCGGGGTAACTTCGGCGCCAAAATTACAACCCATAGAAACCCGTTTGGTAATGTTGCAAACCGGGATGCGGGCGCCAATGGGAATTAAGGTTTACGGTCCCGATCTTCGAATCATTCAAGATTTTGGAATGAAACTGGAAGAATTGCTAAAAGAAGTGCCTTCAGTAAAATCTGAAGCCGTTTTTGCTGATCGGGTTGTAGGAAAACCTTATCTCGAGATCGATATAGACAGAGATGCGATTGCTCGCTACGGACTTAGTATTGAAGATGTACAGCAGACCATTGAAACTGCTATTGGCGGAATGGAAATTACTTCTACGGTAGAAGGCCGGGAGCGATTTCCGGTTAGGGTGAGATATCCCCGCGAATTAAGAAACGATCCTGAAAGTATTAAGAATATTCTTATTCCCACTTCAAATGGGGCTCAAATTCCGTTAAGAGAACTCGCTGAACTTAAATATGAGCGTGGGCCGCAAATGATAAAAAGTGAAGAAACTTTTTTAACGGGGTACGTACTCTTTGATAAACGCGATGGCTTTGCTGAAGTAAACGTAGTAAACGATGCACAGCAGCATATTCAGGATAAAATTGATGCCGGTGAATTGCAGGTGCCGCAAGGAGTTAGTTATAAATTCTCCGGAAATTATGAAAATCAGGTACGGGCTGTAAAACGCCTCGCAATATTAATTCCTATCTGTTTGATTATCATTTTCCTCCTACTATATTTTCAATTTAAGAGCATTATTGCATCCACAATTCACTTTTCAGGCGTATTTGTGGCGTTTGCAGGTGGTTTTATTATGATTTGGCTTTATGGGCAGGGCTGGTTTATGGATTTTGATATGTTCGGCACCAATATGCGTAACCTTTTTCAAATGCAGGAGGTGAATTTAAGCGTAGCAGTTTGGGTAGGATTTATCGCTCTGTTTGGGATCGCTACCGATGATGGCGTTTTAATGGGAACATACATTCACCAGGTTTTTGAACGAAAAAATCCAAAAACAGTTTCAGAAGTTCGGGAAGCGGTGATGGAGGCCGGTTTAAAACGGGTACGCCCTGCAATGATGACCACGGCAGTAACAATCATTGCGCTTTTTCCGGTACTGACTTCAACCGGAAAAGGATCTGATATTATGGTGCCAATGGCCATTCCAATTGTAGGTGGGATGTTGATTCAAATTATGACAATTTTCGTAGTACCGGTTTTACAGGCTATTTGGAGGGAAAAGAAAGAAGCCCCCTCCAACTCCCCCAAAGGGGGGAGGGTTTAGAAACTGATAACCCTAAGGTTTGATTTAAAATATAATAATGAAAATAAACGCGAAACATATAATTTTTACCTTGCTTTTACTCCCCCTTTGGGGGGTAGGGGGGCTTGCCCAGGATTTGGAAGATTATCTCCAAATCGCTGCCGAAAATAACCCAAAGCTACAATCGGCCTATACGCAATTTGAAGCCGCACTACAGCAATCGCCGCAAGTTTCGTCTTTACCAGATCCCACATTAACGGTTAGCGCATTTGGTAGAATGGTAGAAACCCGTCTGGGCGCCCAGGAGGCCCGGTTTAGCCTTATGCAAATGTTTCCCTGGTTTGGAACTTTAAAAACAAAAAAAGAAGCAGCAGATTTACTGGCAGAAGCAAGATTTCAGGAGTATTTGGCAATGCGAGCCGACTTATTTTTCGAAATAAAAAAAGCATATGCTGAGCTTTTTGCTATTGAGAAAACTATTGCTCTAAAAGAGGAAAATCTTGACATTTTGGATTCATATAGGGAGCTTTCCCTCAGTAAGTTTAGAAGCGGAAGTTCAAAAATGGTAAATGTTGTTCGGGTAGATATCAAACGCGACGAAGCCTTAACAGAAATAGAGCTTGAAAAAGAACAACTGGAAAGTTTAAAAAAGCAGTTTAATCTTTTACTGAATAGAGATCGGCAAGCCGATGTTGCAATTCAGGATACCCTGATTTTTAATCCTGAAATACAAAATGAAATAATTAGTCCTGAAGAAGCTTTTAAAATGCATCCAGAACTTACCAAATTCGATAGGGAGCGGGAGGCATATGAAAGTCGTGCAGAAACAGCTCAAAAATCGGGCTTACCTAATTTCGGGATTGGCGTGGATTATTCGATTATTTCAAAACGAACAGATGCAAATCCGCCAATGAACGGGCAAGATGCGATAATGCCTATGTTTTCGGTGAGTTTACCGATTTTCAGAAAAAAATATAAAGCCGCAGAAAAAGAAGCCGAATTAATGCAGGAAGCCGCTATTCAAAATAAAGAAGCGAGAGAGAACCAGTTGCTAAGTGAATTTGAGCAAACGGTCTACGATTTAAATAAAGCTGCCAAACTTCTTAAACTCTACGAACGGCAAATTGAAAGTTCTAACCAGGCAAATAAGCTTTTGGTTTCGGCTTTTAGTAATAACGATGGCGATTTTGAAGAAGTGCTTCAAATGAATCAGGATATTTTAATGCTGAAAACTCAGCAAATAGAGGCTTTGAAAACCGGATTTACGGCTCAGGCAAAAATGGATTATTTATCAGCTAAAACTGAAAATTACGATGAAACGAATTAATAATATATGGAAAGCTGCCGGGATTCTTATCCTGGGACTTTTATTCGGATACCTGCTTTTTGGTGGAGGGAATGATGCTGAAGAAGCTGAAGAGCACGATCACTCTGAAATGAGCGAAAATCAAACCTGGACCTGTTCTATGCACCCTTCGGTACGACAAAATGAACCGGGAGATTGCCCAATTTGTGGAATGGATCTTATTCCCGTTTCAGAAGATGAAAACGAACTGGATTCAGACATGTTTGTGATGAGTGAGAATGCGCTGAAACTTGCAAATGTAGAAACCATGCTGGTTGGAGCCGGTGAAACTTCAAAAGAAATTAGACTTAACGGAAAAGTTGAGGTAGACGAACGAAACACTTACACTCAATCTACCCATATTCCTGGGAGAATTGAGCAATTGCGCGTGAATTTTACCGGTGAAAAAGTGAATCGCGGGCAGGTTTTGGCTAGCGTCTATTCGCCAGAGTAGGTGACTGCCCAGGAAGAATTATTACAGGCAGCCGAGATCAGGGAAAGTCAGCCAGAACTTTTTGAAGCCGCAAAACAAAAGCTTAGAAACTGGAAAATTAGTGAGGCGCAAATTAATAATATGTTGGGTAGAGGTGAGGCTATGGAGAGGTTTTCAATTACTGCCGATGTTGGTGGTGTAGTGACCGAACTTATGGCTGAACAGGGTGATTATTTAGAAAGGGGAATGCCTATTTATAAAATCGCTAATCTTGATAAACTTTGGGTGCTTTTTGATGTTTATGAGAGCAATATGTCCTGGATTAAAGAAGGCAGCACCATAAAATATACTATACAATCAATTCCCGGGGAAACCTTTGAGGGTGAGGTAAAGTTTGTAGACCCGTTGTTAAATAATAATACCCGTGTGGCTACTGCCCGGGTAGAAATTGATAATGAGAATAGACGAATTAAACCAGGAATGTTTGCAACAGGAATTATAGAAAATAACCTTAGTACCGAAAACGAAGAAATTGTAATTCCACAATCTGCAGTTTTGTGGACGGGGAAACGTTCTGTGGTATATGTGAAAGAAAATGTGGAAAACGGCGCCGGATTTAAACATCGGGAAGTGGTTTTAGGTTCTTCTTTAGGGGATTCTTATGTTGTGGAAAAAGGTTTAAGTGCAGGCGAGGAAATTGTGGTAAATGGTACTTTTACCGTAGATGCGGCGGTGCAATTAGCCGGAAAACCCAGTATGATGAATCCGCAGGAAAATGGTACAGGTGATATTAAAGAGATGGAATTATCTGCAGCCGGGAAAAACGAAATTCAGGAGGTATTTAATTCTTATTTGGCATTAAAAAATGCCCTGGTA
>NZ_CAXAVR010000030.1:0-26156 GCF_963972535.1 uncultured Salegentibacter sp. | reverse complement strand
TTCAACTAAAAAACTATTCTTCAATTTCTGTTTTAAACATACCGGTAATTCCTTTTAAACCGTCTACATCTACGTCTCCTTTTTCAAGCGATTTCATAAGTTCCATCAATTTCTGCGGATTCATATCTTCACCTAATACACGAGCTACTCCCACTCCTTTGGTATCATCATACCCGTAAACAATAATTTCGTCTATGGCCTCTTCGTCTCCGGTAAAATAAATTTCGGCTTTACGATCGTTTGAGCCATATTTCATTAATAGCTGGTACTTCTCATCCTGCAAAATACTACTCAGTTTCGCTTTTTCGGCTTCATATTCCTCTTTGCTTTCTTTAACCGGCAAAGCCAAAACATTAATTTTCTTCACACTTTCCAGCGTAGTTCTTTGATTTTCATCCAGGGCATCAGCGTTGGTAAACATACTGGTAGGTACATCTAAAGCAATGAACTTATTGTCCTGCTGATTTTTTACATAATACTCCTGCAAACTCGGCTCGTTCGCACACGAAACAAAAGCTGCAGCCGCCAGTGCCAGGCCTAAAATTTTTATTGATTTCATTTTATATTGATTTTAAGTTGATCTAAGATTTATTTTCTACATTTTTAAGCTCTTCAGCACCTGGTATTTTAAGGTCTGATGTTAAGCGGGATAATTGCGAAAGGTCTATTTCTCCCGTGATACTCAAAATCACAGAAATTAGTTCACCTTCTTTTTCACCTTCCATAAACATAAACAGCTCACTTACATAATTATCGTTTTTTCCTCCTTTAGAATAAAACCGAATATTTTTCCCGTCTTCGTTTACTCGCATTAACTGCTCTAAAGAATTTGAGTTTAAATAACGCTCAACATCTTTTTGCATTTCATTTCTCACTGAAGCCGTGGTGCTGGTAAACATTTTAATCTCATCAAGGTTTTCAATGAGTTTCAGGTATTCCCTGGCTTCTGGGTTATCTTCACTTAGATCTACTTTAGCAAGCATTTTAAACATCTTGCTGGTCATTACCATTGCATCAACATCCTTCATATTTTCATACTTGGCAAACGACTGGGCTTGCGTTACTATTGGTAAAAGGCCAATAATAATAACTATTACTATCTTTTTCATATTATTCGGTTTTTATAAATTTATCTTTGGTGTTATTAAATTCTTTCAAGTAAATTAGGTCTTCTTTCCCTTCATTCATCAACTCAGAAACCATTTTTAAAGCTTCCATGCTCTTTTGCAACGCCTCCTCTTTATCCTGAACCGTACCAAGATCGCTATGATTCATTTCCATAGGTTTATTCTGAAAAAAGAAAAGTCCCACTATTACAATAATACTTGCCGCTATGGCTGTCCAAAGGTATTTATTCCCCTTTGCTTGCGACGGAAGTTCCACTTCCCTCTGCATTTTTTGTGTTCTGGTTTTTTCTGAAAAAGAAAATAATAACCCATAACTTTTTAAATCGGCCGGCACCTCATTTTTTTGAAAATATTCCCGAAGTGTATTTTCTTCAGCCAGAGATGTTTCACCGGCATCATATTTTTCCAGTAATTCTCTAATTTTT
The DNA here is from genome assembly GCF_963972535.1 of uncultured Salegentibacter sp. Lineage (NCBI taxonomy): Bacteria > Pseudomonadati > Bacteroidota > Flavobacteriia > Flavobacteriales > Flavobacteriaceae > Salegentibacter > uncultured Salegentibacter sp. Next base: position 24,604 of record NZ_CAXAVR010000030.1, on the reverse strand, counting down.
TGTAATTCCATAATTATGCTTGTTTGTTAAGCTTTCTCTTATTTTTTTTCTAGCTCTAGATAAGGCTACCCTAATAGCGGTAGACTTCATTTTAGTGATTTCTATAATTTCTTCAAACTCCAGTTGCTCAATATCCCTAAGCTGAAAAACAATTTTTTGCTGTTCTGGCAACTCATTTAAAATTTGGTTTATCCACAGCATTTCATCTTTAACCTCCAGTTCTGTTTGGAGCGAAATTGAATTATTCTCATAATTCTGATGAACAATTCTTAAATTATTATTCTTTTTTGCTTTTAACTCATCTAAACAATAGTTTTTTGTTGTTGTCATTGCAAAAGCTTCAACATTGGTATAATCCTTGAGTTTATCTTTGCGAGCCCATAGTTTATAGATTACTTCCTGGGTAGCATCTTCGGCAGCTTCTTTAGAAATAAGCAGTCTCAATGCAAGCCGGTACATTTTATCTTTCACCGGGTTAATTTTTTCCAGGAAGGCTTGTTGTTTCATGTATGGTTGGTTTAATAACCTTCTTACCTTTAAAACGATTAGCGGTAATATTTGTTACAATAGGATTTTGAATTTAATTTAATGTGGGTATTTTTAGCAATCTAAAACAAACTTAACTTTATGAAGATTAATAAACTAATTTTACTTTTATTCCTGGCTACAGGAGTCTTGAGCAGTTGCTCCAAAGATGACAATGACGAACGCTTCCCGGTTGAACCAGGAGGTGATAAGCCCGGGGAAACTCCTAATTTAGAAATCGAAAATTATTTATATGATGCAATGAGCATCTACTATGTATATGAAGCCGATGTTCCAGAATTAGGTGAGAATTATTTTGATTCTGAAGCCGATAAAAATGAATGGCTGGCTAGTTTTGATTCTCCCGAAGATCTTTTTAATAACGGATTAAAAGTTCCTGCGCCAAAAGATCGTTTTAGCTTTATTATAGATGATTATACTATTTTGGAAAATAATCAAGCTGGAATTCAAACTACAACCGGAATGGATTATGGATTGGTAAGATTTGGAAGTAATGGAGTTTTAGCGTATGTACGGTATGTGATACCCAATAGTCCTGCTGATGAAGCCGGCGTTACTCGTGGTACTCTTTTTACGGATATTGATGGGGAGTCTATGAACCTTGATAATTATCAATCTCTTTTAGGAAGAGATGGCTATGATATTACTGTAGCTGAAATTAACGATAATATTATTAGTAATACCGATGAAACCATTGCACTAAACAGAATAGAAATTACCGAAAATCCGGTTCTTTTATCTAAAGTAGTAGAAGTAGATGGAATAAGTGTTGGCTACATTATGTATAATAGTTTTACTGCCGATTTTGATGATGAACTAAATGCTGCTTTTGGAGATTTAAAAGCTGAAGGTATAGACGAACTGGTTTTAGATCTTAGATATAATGGAGGTGGTTCTGTAGAAAGCGCGGTAGACCTTTCCAGTATGATTACCGGGCAGTTTGAAGGCGAAATTTTCTCTAAACAAACCTGGAACGCTCTGTTACAAAGTCAATTTACAGAAGAAGAGTTGGTAGATAGGTTTAATGATAAAATTAGAACAGAAGAAGCAATAAACAGCCTTGGACTTAGTAAAGTATATATAATAGGTACAGGTTCTACAGCTTCTGCCAGTGAATTAGTAATGAATGGACTAGCTCCCTATATTGATGTAGTTCACGTTGGGGAAGGTACAGTTGGGAAATTCCAGGCGGCTGCTCCTTTGTATGATTCTCCTAATTTTTTACGTCAAAACCGAAATCCGAATCATAAATACGTAATTCAACCACTTATTTATGAATCTAAAAATGCGAATGAAGATGCATATTATGAAGAAGGTTTAGTACCAGATATTGAAGCTGAAGAAGATATTGTAAATCTTTTGCCATTAGGTGAGCCGGAAGAACCACTTCTTGCTGCAGCTCTTGCCGATATTACCGGTAACAGAATGGCAATTCCCGCTACATCTTACGATTCAAGATTTACTAAAATTGGTGAGCGTGGAGATACCGATGTAGATTACCAAAGAATGTATATAGACGAAATTCCTGAAGAAATAAGGAAAAAAGCTGCTAAATTTAAGCAGTAATTTTAAAAGTATATTTAATGCAAAAGCCCCGTTTCTCAACTGAAACGGGGCTTTTTTTATTCAAATTTAAACAAAAAAACAGTTTTTAATCGTTAAAGTAGAAACCGTTTGGGCTTACGCCTCCAGAATCAAATTGTGAAATTATTTCTCCCTCAAAATTATATATTCTTACCACACCATTTGAGCTATAATCTCCTGCATCGCCAGTATATAAATATCCATCCTCGATTTCAAATCCGTAAAAAGAAGTAATATCAGTAAAAGTAAAAAGACTCTCCTCAGGTAACTCTGTGGCAGATTCTTCCATAGAGTAAACAGATCCATTGAGAGTATAATAAATAGTATCATCTTCAATTTCAAAATTTGAAGGATGATCTGTGGTATTTGGAAAAATCAACTCTTCTGTTATTTCATTATTTGATAAGTCTATTTTAGAAATACTGCCAGCTGTTTCACCAACTCCTTGAGCATAACCGGGTACTCCTCCAGACATTACCCACAAGAAGCCATCTGATATCTCTATTGAATTAGGAGCATCACCAATTTCTATACTTACTTCCACAATATTGGAAATAGGATCTATAATCACAATCTTATCATTATAATTATAGCCGCCCTGTAAAGCTACATATAGTTTATTATTATCATTAATAATCTTTTCAGGCCCTTCTCCTACACTAATTGTTCCAGTAGATTCATAGGTACTTGCATTATATATAGCGATATAATCATCTGTATCATTAGAGGCATCTCCCCAGTTGGTAACATATATCTTCTCGTCTACCAAAGTAAGATACCGTGGATTACTTAATCCCTCCTCAATTGTATGAATGTGCTCAAAAGTATACCGATCAACAATTTGAACTATATTGGAAACATTCATAACGATATATGCATAATTATCATCAAATGTGAGACTCTGCCCTGTATCTCCCAGAGAAGAACCATTTACTGTAGAAAATATATCGGATTCTAGATCAGAAAAATCATTATCAATATATGATATTGAACTATTATTGTTACCGAAACCACCTTCATTAAGCACAAACAATCCATCTGCATAGGTGCTTTCAGGTTGCTCTATTTCAGGATCCACAACATCGTCATCGCTGCTACAGGAATTTAAAAAAAAGCCACTCAAAATGGCCATAGTTAATAATTTACTGATTCTTTTCATTGGTTAGAATTTTAGCAAAGAGTGGAGCAAATAAACAGTTTAAATTAATCAGATTTTAACAATATTTGCTTCCAGCATCATGCTGGTTAAAAATTAAGGTTTAGGTATATATTAAAATTTCTGCCGGGCATCCACCGGTTTTCTACACTTTGGTATTCTTCATTTAAAATATTGAGCACCCTCGCTCCAATCTTGTAAGTATTTGTTTTTCCCAAATCATATGAAATTCCAAGGTTTGAAACCGTATAAGCATCCATACTATAGCGGGAATTATTATCAGATCGGGTAAAAACCTCGCCATTATATAACAGCTGGTAATCTATGCTGAAATCTTTAAAAGCATAAGTAAGTGCACCTGTGGCTTTATGAAACGGTACATAAATAAGCTGGTATCCCGTATTCATATTTTCTGAAACCGTATAGGCATAAGTACCAGAGGCGTTAATTTGGTGATCTTTAAAAATCTCTTTCTCCCAGCCTGCCAAAACCTCAATACCGTAGGTTTCTACCTTTTCTTCATTTTCTGGGCGCCAAATATTACTACTGGAAGGCAACCAGCGTATCGTATCATCAATACGAATATAATAGCCGGTTAGACTAAACTTCAGGTTTCTATGTTTAAAATGGTTTCCAAGCTCAACCTGGTTAGAAGTTTCGGGGCGTAAATTAAGATTACCGGCACCGGCCCAGTAAAGATCGTTGTAAGTGGGAATTCTAAAATTCCTGGAAATATTCATTTTTAGACTATAGAAATCGGTAAAATCATAATGTGTTCCTGCAGAAAACAGTAACGGACTTTCATAATTTTCGGTTATTTCTTTTCTGATTCCCAATTCATATTGAAATTTTTGAAATGGCCTATGCTTCATTAAGAATGCCGAAGAAAATATATTTCGGGTATTTTCGGTAATTCCAGAGCCGCTACCATCTGTGTACGTATTGGTGAGTACGGCATTTAGCTCTAAAGTTTTTGAAATTGAATAATTTAAATCGTATTTGCCAATCAAGGTTTGCGCTTTGCCAGATGAAGATTGATTTTCAGTAATATTCCCGTAGAACTTATAATTTTCATTTAGATGGGCTAACCTTGCAACCGAAATAAAATCACCATACTCTCCTACCCATTCCAGTAAATTTCGGGTATCAAAATTCTGGTATTTCGTTTTGGTTTCTGAAGGACGAATCAGGGAGAAATGCCGCTCCCCATCAAAAATTTCACTATAAAGTTTTAAAGTGTTTTTTTCATTTAACCGATATGCGAACCCAAGATTTAAATTGCTATTATAGAATTTACCATTTTCATTCTCTCTACCTTCAATGGGCCATTCATAATCATTATCTGATGAGTTTCTTGCCGCAGCAAGACTTAAACTCCATTTTTTTCCCGAAGTCTTTATTTTATACCGGGCATCCAGGGTATTAAAACTGCCATATTGAAAGAAAATATCCTGCTTTGTTTTTCCGGTAAAATCAAGATTGGTATTTAAATGAACGGTTCCTCCAATGGCTCCGGTACCATAAACTACACTTCCGCCGCCACCACGAACGCTAATATTATCAAATCCGCCTGCGTTTAATGCATTAAAATCGGTTTGGCCGTTAAACTGGGAATTGATATTAATCCCATTCCACAATACCGCTGTTTGGGAAGCTGTTGTTCCGCGGAAGGAAGGTGAGGAAACCATTCCCAGTCCATTCTCTTTAAAATAGATATTGGTGTTGAAATTTAATGCTGAAGTAAGCAGCGCCCCGTTTTTCTTTAAAACTGAATCGTTTAAAACGGTTACCTGTTGGCCAGTAGAAAAGTCTTTCAGCTTGGTATCTGTCAAAAATACTTCGTCTAAAACGTTAATTGTATCGTTTTGAGCAAATACAGGCAAACTGCATAGCAGGCCAAGGAATAGAATGTAAAATTGCGTTTTTTTCATCTGCCCTCTGACTTTTATCCCGAAAGTCTAAGAATTTATTGGTTATATTCTGGCAGGTCTCCTGGCTCGCGTCTTGTTGTTTACCTTCCCATTCCAAATAAGAACAGTGGTTTTTGAAGTGATAACAACAAGCATCCCTTACGGGACTTAGCTTACAGTTGCGGGAACAGCTCAGGCTTAATAAAGTTAGATGGTAGAAGTTTGAAATACGAAGTAAAACTTCGCGCTTCATATTCTGTACTTCCAAAATCGTACTTTTCCTGATTCCCTTTTAATCGGCGTGAAAAACACATCCGAACCAAAAATTTCAATGCGAAATTAAACATTTATTTTAGTTGCGACCATTAAATTCTAAATAATCTTACTTTTGAAAATTCCTATTATAATATTCTATATAAAAGTTTTCGTCATCCTGAACTTGTTTTAGAGCTTGCCCCGTAATTTATTTAGGGGCTAAATGAGGATAGCATTATATAAATTCAATTCTTTTAAACTACCATAAAATGAAAATAAAGACTCTAAAAGCACTTAATCTTCTACTCCTTTTCCTAGTATTTTCCGCCTGTAAAAACGAGCAAAAAGATAAAAATAATGGTTCAGAAGAACCTCAAGATTCAGTTGAGTTAAAACACGCTACTAATTTCAGCATCAGTGATTTTGGAGATTATTATATTTTAAAAATAGAAACCGCCTGGCCCGATGCCGAAAAAGCTTTCACCTATTTATTAACTAAAGAAAATACTGAAATTCCTTCCGGTTTAGATTATGATAAAAAAGTGCAAATTCCGATAGAAAAAATGGTAGTGACTTCTACCACGCATATTCCGGCATTGGAAGCTTTAAATGAAGAAAACAGCTTAAAAGGATTTCCAGGTCTTAATTATATTTCTTCAGAAAAAACCAGGAAATTGATCAATTCAGGAAAAATTAAAGAGCTGGGGAAAAATGAAAATATAAATACCGAAGTTCTTATTGATCTGGATCCAGAAGTGGTGATTGGTTTTGCAATTGACGGAAACAATAAAACATTTGAAACCATTCAAAAAACCGGAATTCCAGTGATGTACAACGGCGACTGGACTGAAAAAACTCCGCTGGGAAAGGCGGAATGGATTAAATTCTTTGGCGTTTTTTATGATAAATTAGACGAAGCTGAAAAGATTTTTAATAAAATAGAAACGGATTATACTGAAGCCAAAGAATTAGCAAAGTCGGCAGCAGAAACGCCTAAAGTATTAAGCGGCGCTATGTTTAAAGACCAGTGGTATTTACCCCACGGAAATTCGTGGCAAGCCCAATTTATTAAAGATGCCAATGCAAATTATGTCTATGCCGATACACAAGGGAATGGAAGTATGGCTTTATCTTTTGAAAATGTGTTAGACAAAGCCCAGGATGCCGATTATTGGATTAGTGCGGGACAATACACTTCTTACACGCAACTTTTAAAAGAATCTCAGCATTATGAACAGTTTGAAGCCGTACAGAATAAAAATGTCTACAGCGTAAGCCTAACCAAAGGAGAAACAGGGGGTGTACTTTATTTTGAATTAGGCCCGCAACGTCCAGATTTGGTATTAAAAGACCTGGTATCCATTTTTCATCCAGAGTTACTGGGAAATTATGAAAATAGGTTTTTTAAGGCTTTGGAAGAATAAATTATTTAAAATTTTTATCTTTATTATAAACTACTGAAAATGAAAACTATCGCTGTAAATATCAAAGAGTCTGTTTTTAAAGAATCTGAGAAATTATCTGCTGGACTTAAGAAGTCTACTGAAAAATATATAAATGAAGCTATTCAATATTATAACCTTCATCAAAACAGGAAGGTTCTAAAGAATAAACTCAAAGAAGAGTCGTACTTGGTGAAAGAAGATTCTTTAAATGTTCTTAAAGATTTTGAAGAAATTGATTATGAAAATTAATCAATTTGAAGTTTGGATTGCCGATTTAAACCCACGAATTGGCACTGAAACGGGAAAGAAAAGACCGGTTATAATTGTCCAAACCAATTTATTGAATTCTGTTAACCATCCATCAACTTTAATTTGTCCGCTTACTACAAACGTTCATAGAAATGCTCAAATTCTACGTATCCATCTCCCGAAAGGTATTGCCAACCTATCGAAAGATTGTGATATAATGGTAGATCAGCTTAGAGCAATAGATAATAAAAGGCTGGTTAAAAAGATTGGCAAAATTTCAAATACAGCATCAGAAAAGTTAAAAGAAAATCTTTCCATAATTATGGATCTTAGCTAAAATTCCATTATCGTTCTTCATTAATTTTATCTACTCAATTTATTTCAGATATTTACACCGAAATAAATCACCGGCCTTGTTGCAGTCCCAAAAATATATACTTCCACTTCTACTCCTTTTTTTAGGAGTAATTATCCTGGGTTTTTTAAATATTAGTTTGGGCTCGGTCAACATTCCTTTTAAAGATGTTTTTGCTTCAATCTTTAATTTAGAAGTTTCAAAAGAAACCTGGCGCTATATTGTAGTGGAATACCGCTTACCTAAAGCTATTACAGCAATAATAACCGGCTCTGGACTCGCCATTAGCGGACTGTTAATGCAAACCCTATTTCGTAATCCCTTAGCGGGACCGTATGTTTTGGGTTTAAGTAGCGGTGCCAGTCTGGGCGTTGCAATAGTAATTATGGGCGCTTCAGTTTTTGGAGGTGCTTTTGCCGGAATTTTACTTTCCAAATGGAGTTTGGTAATTGCTTCCAGCCTGGGAAGTTTATTAGTATTAATTGCTGTTATGCTGGCTTCCCTCCGGCTTCGAGATACTATGGCAATTCTTATTATAGGTTTAATGTTTGCCAGTTTAACCGCGGCAGTGGTTAGCGTTCTTTCCTATTTTAGTCCCGCGGCACAGCTTCAGCAATATGTATTTTGGTCTTTTGGAAGTTTGGGTGATCTATCCTGGAACGAGGTGGGAATTCTCGCCATGTTCTGGTTGGTAGGGATAATTTTAGCTATTTCCTGTATTAAAAACCTCAACACTTTGTTGCTTGGCGAACAATATGCAAAAAGCCTTGGGGTAAGCATTCAAAAAAACCGTTTAATCATTATTATAGCTACCAGTTTACTTGCCGGAAGCATTACTGCTTTTGCAGGACCAATTGCCTTTGTAGGTTTGGCGGTTCCGCATTTAATTAGGCAAATAATTCCTGTAAATAATCATAGCATTTTAGTGCCAGCAGTTATTTTAGGTGGTGCGGCGCTAATGCTTATTTGTGATATAGCAGCACAAATGCCGGGACAGGAATTTACTTTACCCATAAATGCCATAACTTCACTAATTGGTGCCCCAGTCGTAATTTGGCTATTGGTGCGCAAACGTAAATTTTTATTCTGAATTGAACCAACCTGGAAAACATAGCATCCTTAAAACAATTAATCTTGATATTGGTTACAGTAATAAGACCGGGAAAACCATTATTACTGAAGCGATTAATATTGAAGTTAACGAAGGGGAACTGGTTGCTGTAATTGGCATTAACGGAGTGGGGAAATCTACATTTTTACGAACGCTAAGCGGAGTTCAGGATGCGCTTAAGGGAAAAGTATTGGTTAAAAATGAGCAAATTCAACAGATAGATTCTTTAGAACTTGCTTCTTTAGTGAGCCTTGTACTAACCGAACAACCTATTTCCAAAAATTTAAGCGTTTTTGAACTGGTAGCGCTAGGAAGACAACCATACACCAATTGGATTGGTAGATTAAGTAAAAACGATTTAAGGCAAATTAAAAAATCTTTACAAAATGTAGGAATTGAAGATTTGCAGAATAAAAAATGCTACGAATTAAGTGACGGCCAACTTCAAAAAGTATTAATTGCACGTGCCATTGCACAAAACACGCCCCTTGTTATTTTAGATGAACCCACCACACACCTGGATTTGTATCACAAGGCTTATGTTCTAAAACTGCTTAAAAAACTCACCCGAAAAACCAATAAAGCTATAGTTTTTGCTTCCCACGAAATCAATTTGGCCATCCAGCTTTGCGATAAAATTATTCTTATGCAAAATAATAGCGTGACCACCGGTTCCCCTAAAGAATTATTAGAATCTGGAGCATTTTCTACTGTTTTTCCAGAAGGCTTGATCGTTTTTGATAAAGCTTCAGCTTCATTTAAAATTAATCCTTAATTATCTTTTAAAAAGTATTTTAAACCGAAGGTAAAGTTGTTGGAATAAAAGTTTTTAAGCGTATAGAATTCGGCCTGGGTATTAAGATGAAGATACTTCGTAACTGGCCATACCACACTCCCACGATACCGTTGAAATTCATCTGAAAAAGTATCCAGAAAATATCCGGCATCAAGATTAATTTTCCAAAAGTTATTTTCATTTACATATTCGTAAGCTAACCCTAAACCGCCATAAAAACGTTCATCTAAAGTCCAATATGGAAAGCCATTAGACCTGTTTGAATTACCCAGCATTCCAGATAATTCGGTATAAGGTCTAAATTTCGCCATTTTATTCAGTCTAAGATTCATAGATAAACTGGTAAGCGCCTGTACATCCATCACATCTTCGTCGTCATAATGGTTTCCTTCTATATAAAAAACCGCCTGGAATTTCTCTTTAAACTGAAGTTCTTCATAAATATTTAATTGCGTTTGATAAATATCCAGGATATACGCGGGGCCGGTGATAGCAGGTTTTCTAAAAAACTGAAAAGAACTATATAAACTATCTTTTGCAATTGACGCCGATGCTTCTAAATGAAGATATGCCTTTCCTGCGTCGTTAAACTCAAGACGACTACCAAAGCCAAAATTAAATTTTTCTATTCTTTCCCTGGTTTTAAACCTGTAAACCAGTCCGTATAGCTCCATATCTCCATTATTCTCAAATTCACCCTGAAATGGAATTGCATATGCATTATAGCGGCTTAACCCAAATTGATGCTCATTGAACTTCTTATCTCGAGTGTCATAAACCGCTTCTAAACCTACAGAAGTTGGATCTAACCTATCGCTAATAATATTACTCCCTATTTGTACAAAATCGCCCTGGGTTATTCTAAGATTCTGCTCTATTTTAGAAGCAACTTCAGGATAAAAAAGTGAAGGATATTCTTTTAAAAGCAACCTTTTTTGTTCGGGATTAAGGTAAACCACGGTATTATTCAACTGTCTTTGTAAACGCACTTTATTGCTTGATTCTGGCAGTTGAGAAGCCAGGTTCCAGGCTTTCAGCATTTCGCTACGACCCAAATAATATTCAGCTATAAAAACCTGAATAGCTTCTTTTTCTTTTGGATTATCTTTTTTAGTATAATTAGCATACAAACGCTCTACCTCACTGAAATTTTCCAGCGAATAAAACCATTGCATTCTTTCTACTACAGGGAAATCTGGCACGCAAGAAGACCATTCCAGGGCTTTTCTATAGCTTCCCTGGTCACTATAAGTATAGGCAATAGTCGTAGCCAAATGCTTTAAATCTTCACGACAAGCTTCTATCTCTAAAAGTTTTTGCGCCGCTTTTTTATCATTATCGGCAATAAGGTATTCTATAAAAAGCGGAAAGTTCTTTTCTTTTAAAAATTCATATTCCCCGGTTTGTACCCGCCAGTTATCTATTGCGCTTTCGGCTATATCGTCACTACACTTAGACCATTTAATGGCCTCGTTATATTTTTTAGCATCGGCTAAAATCCAGGAAATAGTAGAAGCGGCAAAGCGAAAATCTTCACGGCAGGGCTCTATGTTTTTCACCAAATTAAATGCAGCTTCGGGATGTTTTTCATTTAACAATGAAAAATAGCTGGAGCGCTCCTCATCTACTTCAGTATTCTCCATTAGGTTCAATAATTCTTCTTTTGTTAATTGTACCTCTGTATTGCTTCCAAAGTAACCTATAAAATCTCTTCTAAGCTTTAGGCTTTCCAGTTTTAATTCTATTTGCCTCAACATCCAGCGTTTCCTGGTTTCCAAATCTGGATAATCACTCTGGGTGGTAAATTCGGAAGAAAGATTTATGTAAGCAGATGATTTATTTTCACTGTATTTTCTTTCCAGCAACGGCCAAACCTCCATTTGGCGATTTTCCCAACCTAAATACTGAAATAATTTTAACCAATCTTCGCGTTCATAATTATTGTTCTTCGCAATTTTAGATTTTAATTCATTAATCTCTTTGTGGATATCTCCTAAATCTTCTGAAGGTTTTATTAAAAGGTAAGACTCATAGTTTTGAGTGATTTTGCTAAAATCCGCAGAAGAATTATTTTTAAATTTTGGAAAACTTATTTTTTTATCCTGCGTTTGAATATTGAACAGATAGCCATCTAAGAAAGGCGTTTTTGTAAATTTTAGTTGTTTATTTTTTAGAAAATTTTCAGCATCAGCAGTATTTTTTTCTGAAACATATGCAAACCAAAAATTTTGGTTCTCACTATTTTGAATGCTGGCAGTAACTTCAACTTCAGTCTCATTTTCAGTAAAATTATAAGGAATTTCTCTCCAGTTTTGAGTAATCTTAGCTGCTTCAGAAACTTTTAAAAATCGAATTAAAGGAAAAGTTTTCTTTACATCTTTAATGTAATTTCGAAATCGTGGAAACAAACCCGGTGAGCCCTCTTCTGAAACTCTCCAGCCATAAGAATTTATATTCCGTAAGGTATAATCACCGGCACTTTCCCGCGGTTCTTCTCCGGGAATTTGGTAAATATCATCGGGGTGAATAAAATGCGTCCAAACGCCTGTATATAAGTATAAAGATTGCTGATTGAATTGCCTGGTAGAGGTTAAAGCAAACCCGCTGGTAATTCGTGGAAAATTGAAAAAATGATCGTTATAAGGCTCCCTGTCAAATTCTCTATCGCCACCTTCTTCAAAATTTCCCAGGTAAATACTGGCATTATAAATAATTTCGGGGATGTTTTCTTCTAAAGCAAGAAAACCGGTGCTGTCTATAATATTTGAAGGTGGAACATAAGAAACCGGTAATTTACCATAATTACGCGCTGCCCAGCGTTTTTTAACCGCCTTAAGGCTTAAACCCATATAATTTTGATTAGGCCAAACTTCATCGGTAAGTGAAGCGTGATTATAACCATGCAAAGCTACCTCATGTTTAGAATCTTTAAAATCAACCATAAGTCTGTCAGCAGCATTAGCTCCATTAGAACCTGTTAATACAGATTGTTCCCACTCGGGAAAATTAAATGGCGGCGAGGTACGATTAGAATAATCAAAACATACGTACGCAGAATATTCTAAACCTTCTTCCCTCGCCAGTTTAAGCATATCTTTCCACCAAACTTCAGTATAAAAACGCGCCTGACTAATATCCATTTCTGAAGTAACCGGCTCCATCTTTACGTTATAAAGCGGCGCAGGAAAATCGTCTAACATTATGCTTGAAGCATTAGCCACGGGATAAGGAACCCCTTCTAAACCATGCAAAATTGCTGCAAAGAAAAGTCCGCGTTCCTGTTTCTGGGAATATTGATCGGTATTAAAAGTAATTACCGAACCATTCCCTATTTTATTTTTTATAATAAGAGGATATTCTTCTTCAGAAATTGAAGTTGCCAGAATCTCTATATCTTCCCTAAAGTTATCTGTTTGCAGGCCAAAATGTTTATTCTCGTTTTTATAAACTTTACCTTTTAGAGCCGGTAGAAAACTGGACTGAAATTTAAAACCCTGGGCTATGGTATCTATTTCAAAGTCTGCATCTCCCCTTACGCCTGCTAAAAAACCAAAATTTTTATTGGTAGCGACCGAGGGAATAAAAATATGACCTCCTTTAGCAACAAATTCAATTAAAAAATTCATTGCATCTTGATTTAGTGGTTCCAGATCATAGACCACAATTACTTTAACTGCATTGCCTACTTCTGGCTTTTCATTAAAATCAAACCTATTAATTTCATTATAAGGGATTTTTGCATAATTAAGAGCTTTTCTAATATGATTGCTGTTTCTAAAACTTAAATCATTTCCCGGCTCTACCAGGTAAGTTATCCACGGGTTCTCACTAAAATTATCATACTGCACCTTGGGACTGGCTTCCTTAACCTCCTCCTTCTTAATATCTTTTTCGCATCCTATTAAAATAATAGAAAACACTAAAAAAACAGCCTTAAATATTTTAGTTGGTAAAAATTTTTCCATCAAAATAATAGTTCATTAATATTACTGGCCCGTTCCCTGTTTTCTATTTGGTAAACCTCTAAAGTTTCATCTTCATAATATACATCCACATCTCTCCCTTTCATTTTTAGTAATTCAAGCCTTTCCAGTGTTAAATTACGTTGTTTTTCTACTATTGCTTTTTTAGCCTGGTTAGCCTCCTGTATGTCTTTATACACAAAAACATACATAGTTTCGGGTAAAATAATATCTGGGTTATTTTGTAGGTATTCTAAATTATTTTTATACCGGTTGAATCTCCTATCCAGCTCTATATAGGTATTATTAAAATAATCGTAGTTATAGTAATAATGGCTGTTTCTGCTAAAACTGAAATATGGCAAAGCATTTACAACCGCATAGGAATATGGTAAATTTTGAGATTGAATTTTTGAATAGGCTTTAAAAACAACATTTTCTGTTTTATTTTCTTTAAAATTTAATGTGGCTACACTAGGGAATGTGAATATGGTAAGCACGGTAATTACTATGCTACCTATTATTACTTCCAGACGTATGCCAACTTTAGGAGAAAAATTAAAAATAGAAAAGAGGTTAACCATTACATTTAGAATTATCCCAAAAAATATGGGGAGAAATATGCAAAGCACCTGATTTAGAATATCCAGGTCTACCAGGCCAGTATCTAATTGGTAAATCCCGAACATTAAATTGATAAAACTGAGGAAAACCAGACTGGCCAACCATTTATGCGATTTTTTAAAATAATTATAAATAGCAATAAGCAGAAAAACGACGGCGGCTATTTGGTAATAATTCATTAGGTCTCTAAATGGTGCAACCAAATGAGGATTGTAGGTATAAGTATCAAAAGAATAAAAGTTAGACAAAATAAAGGCGCCAAAATCTTCTTTTATAAGCAAAGCCGCGATGCCGTATATTGTTCCAATAAAGGCTAACGAAAAGAAATAGGCCAGTAAAACCTGAGTGATTTGCTTTAAATTATCTTTAAGTTTAAATATAAAAAGTACTAGCAAATAAGGAAGAAGAAGTAATACACCCACAAAAAGATCTAATAAGAGAATAGCGCTAAACAAGGTAATTAACCAATAAAATTTCGCCTTTTTACTGTAACTGAAACTTTGCGGATAAATACAAAAATACATAGTAGGTAAAGCAATAATCAAAGCGGTAAAAACCGATTTATGTTCAGCAATTAAATCAATATTAATGGGGAGGAATCCATAAAAAAGGGCAAAACTTAAACCCGCGAATATTCCCGGAGCTTGTTTTCGTGAAATTTTAAAAACCAGCCAGTATATTATTAAAGAAAGCAATGCAGATTCTAATAATCCAAAAGATTGTAAAGCCTGGGCGTTAGTTATATGCGTTAATTTTGCATATAAATTAATAAGTAAATAATCTCCCATCATTTCCCCAGTTTGAAAAAACCAGGTATTAGCAGAAATCCCATTTATAAAATTAAGCTTACTAAACCAACTCGAGGAAAGTGTGTAAACATCTTCCTGAAAAAGTGAACTTCTCGAGATGTAAGTAAGCACAGGTAATAAAAGCCCAATGGCTAATTGCCAGTTTCTATGATATTGAGAAAGGCCATGTTCAGGATGTTTATGTTTTGGTTTAATTATATTATCTCTATCCAGAAATCGCTGTCCCTTTTCCATTTTAATTGTAATATATAAAAGGGAACGCGTGTAAATTTTACGTAACTGAGCTTTTAAGGGTTGCTTAAAATTAAGATTCATAAAGGCCAAAACAGC
Organism: uncultured Salegentibacter sp.; assembly: GCF_963972535.1. Classification (NCBI taxonomy): domain Bacteria; kingdom Pseudomonadati; phylum Bacteroidota; class Flavobacteriia; order Flavobacteriales; family Flavobacteriaceae; genus Salegentibacter; species uncultured Salegentibacter sp. The sequence continues at coordinate 9,472 of NZ_CAXAVR010000030.1, read as the reverse complement.
CAGGCCAATTATAATGCTTATAATAACAAAGATGTCAAATATCCCGGTTAGTATTAAAATAAAACCACCTAGCAATACCGCTGCCATTACGAGCGCAATAGTGGGAACCAGAAAGTTTAAGGCAGATTGTGCAGAAATTCGTGTAGAAACAATTCTATGTATTAATAAAATTAATACAAATAACAGGATAATTCTTAACGGACCGGTTAATAGGTAGGGTTCTAAAAACATATAAATTAATTCAACCTTTTTCGGGAATTTCCTGCAAATCTATTTTCCCAATAAAATAAGGCCAGGGGGTTTGTGCTAATCTTTGTTTAATATCTTTTTTTAACTTTCTGGTTTCGGCATACTCTATTAAAACCACTGGGACTTCATACTCATCATATACCTGCTTTAGCTCGTTTAAAAGTTGCTGAAAAATAGCTTCCTCTCTTAATTGATATTTTTTCTCCTGAAAATTATAATCTGAAGCAATACTTTCTTTTGCTACAGAATCTATAAATGGATGGGTATCTTTTAGTATAGAAATACCGGCATTTTGCATTAAATGAATATTGGGATAAACTACGTTTAAAATCTTTAAAAAATCTATTAAAGCTTCTTTCTTTTCTGGCGTACGCCCAAAACCGGTATAGTTATCTATATTGTCTAAAAACATCCCGTCCAGTCCTTTTTTCATATTGTAATCAAAAATTGCCAATAAAGCCTCCCGGGTTTCTTCATTTTCAATATCTAAAATATGGCTATTCCATATTTTATTTTTTCCAAAGGTGAAATCTTTAATTTCGGGAAAATGAGCAGCAGCCTCATTAACTTCTCCCAGGCTAATATAACCCAGAATGGTAGTATTGTTTTGCTTTAGCATTGCAATGTCTTCACTGTCAAAATGAGCGCTTTCTATTACTACAATTTCGTATCCTGAAACTTCTGCTGGGTAAAAATCGCCATAGGTAAAAAGTATTTGTTTTTCCTGGGTAAGCTTTTGAGCGACTGACTGGGCGGTATTTAAACAGATTGCTGTTGTAACCATAAATATTTTAATAAGATGCATAGTAATAATAGTCCAGATTTTTAAAGAAACTATATGTTTCTCGTGTTGTAAGTATTGCAAATAACAGAGACCCCACTAACATTCCCATAACACTATATTCGTAAGAAACCCATCTGCTTAAAAAGACTCCAATTATAAAATTAACCAGGAAAGCACTTATTATGGCTACCAGTGGTTTTCTATGTTTTCCCAGCGTATAAAGATAGAGTACATTTAACATTCCCAGGCTAAGAAATAGGTAGCCTATGCTTCCAAGAATACAAACTTTTATACTCAACGGACTCAGAATTTCATCAAAACCTCTGGAATAGCCCCAGGGTTGCGTAACAATTAAATATAATAATACGGCAATACCCGCTGCACTAATAGCAAATAAACGTAAATGTTTAAAATACATCTTTTTCATCTTATCGTTAAAACGCTGAAAATCTGAATATTTTGTTTGAAGTTGATGAAAATCCATATGCCGTATATACGAATGAATAGCGTATTCCATTACTCCGCCAAGTAGGAAGAATATAAGAATAGCGAGATCCATACCAATCTCATAATCTTTTTCATAGTAAATTATATAGGGAATATCCCTGTTTAAGGTAGAAGACCAGGCCACTATCCTGTCCAGGAAAACAAAAAGAAAAATAAAAGTACCGTATAAAAAGTAGTTGAAATTACGATATAGCGAAAGCATTACTTTTGGCTTCTTTTTCACCGCGATTTCATTTTTCAGCTTAAAATGAAAGAAAGAATAGATATAACCAACCGAAATTAAAGAGGCAACCAGAATGCCTGTCCAATGAATATAATAAGGGTGCAAATCGGTATAAAAATGTAGTAAAAGTGCTAACACCGTACCTGCAAAGACGCTAAAAGAAAGCATCCATCTTTGTTTTAATGCATATAAAGGCGCTAAAACCAAAAGAAGAAAACCTATAAACAAGGCGTAAATAAAGGTTATAACTACAAAAAGAAGACTATAAAGTGGGATCACTAAATTGATAAGCAAAGAGAATATAAAAAAGCCTAATATAGCAAGAGTCCCGTTTTTTATAATTTGAACGGTAGAATGTTTCGCCATATGGTAATCTTTATTATACCAGTAATAGGAAACCTGTTTTCCCAGAACCTGTACAAAACCCGCACTGCTAATAAAACCTATAATTACCCCCAGCACCACTGCGGTAGATTGCAGGTTATTAAAATGAGAGTAGGTCCAAAGGGAAAATCCGAATAAAATTATGGCAACCACCTGCAAGAAAACCGGAAATAAATGTAAAAGTCCTGAAGTATAATCTACAAGAAAGCGCTTGGTGTTTTTTGTCGTAATATACTCGGTTAAAGCGAGTCTTTTATAAGTTTTGGCTTCAGCAACACGCTGATTATTATTTTTAAGGTTTGCCAGGGTAATGGCATCGTAAGCTTTATAAATATAATTTGAAAGATGCATTATACTTTCAAAACCATAATCTTCTTTCGCATCTATTTCCCTAATTCCAAAAGATTCTATAGTTGCGACTACCACATAAACATTCACGGGTTTACCGTTACGTTCTTTAACCGCAACAACAAGTTTTGCAATAGCTTTAATTTGATCTTTAGTCATTTTCAGGAAAAATCTTCAATCTTGGTAAGTTTTTTTTTGGCCCTGGGTATTTTTACAATATCATCATAAATAGCTTCATATTCACCAATAAACTTGGATAAGGTGAAATTATTCAAAACTTTTTCCCTGGCATTTCTTCCCATACTCTTTCGCAAATCATCATCTAACAGCAATTTTAAAACATTGTTACCAATTTCTTCGGCATCTTTTGGTTTACAGGTAAAACCACAGCTATCATCAAGTGCTTCTTTAACTCCTCCCACATCAGTAGAAACCACGGGAATACCACAACCCATAGATTCAATTATGGTATATGGAAATCCTTCAGAAATAGAAGTCAGGATAGAAATATCTCCCTCCAGAAAAACTTCCTGTGGATTGTTTCTTGGGCCCATTAATTTAAAATTGTTTTGCAATCCTAATTCGGCGATAAGTTCAAGGCATTCTTTGGTATATTCAGGTACGGCATCATTATCTCCATAAACCAGGTATTGCACCTCGGGAATACTTCTTTTAACTACCGCACAGGATCTAATCATGGTAAGAATATCTTTTAATTCAAAAATTCTCGCCAAAGCAACTACGGTAGGAATATCTTTTAAATGTGCAGGTTTAGGGCCGGGTTTAAAAACTTCCGGATCAATACCATTGTATATTATTCTGAATTTAGACGGATCTGCCCCGTACCATTTTTCCCATTTTTGATTGAATTTATTTACAGAAATAATTACTTCGGCCTTATGATAAACCAAACGGGTAATAGCTTCTGAAAACCTAATAAGTAAACTCTTTAAGAAATATGGATATTCTGAATTGTTAATAGCCAATAACCTTTCCCTAATAAAAACTCCGTGTTCTGTGAGGATTATTGGGGTCCCATATTTGTAATTGGCAATAAGTGCCGGGATTACCGGGAAGCCACTTAGCGTTAAATGAGACACATCTACTTTTGGAATATTTACTATGGCAAGTGGTATTAAAAATCTGTAAATCCAGCGCAAGCCTATGGTAATATCTATTAAAGATGCATCGGGGTTACGTTCACCAATAATAAATTTAGCGAGAGTATCTCTATAAGTTAGCCAAACCTGCTCATTTCTAATGGTTTCTTTATAATCATAATCTTCAAAATAAAACCACAGCTGATGAAAAATTATATCCAAATCTTCTATATCACGGTCGTCGCTATAAATAAACTCCAGTAAGCTTTTAAAAATAGGAATAAACTTTTGAGCAACTACTTCATCATTAGTCCACTCTTTTTTAGCTACAGTTTTATAATATTCCTCACCGTAACTTATATAATCGTAAGGTTCATCTGGAGTCCAAAGAGGCACCTGTATTACTTCGTTTATATTATCGCTAAGTTTATACTTATACTCTGTCTCAAAAGAAGCATTTATAGAATACAGTTTAAAATCTACATTGCTAACCCTGTTACATAAAATATGTGCCCAGGTAGAAACACCGCCTCCATTAAAAGGATAAGTGCCTTCCATTATAAGCAATACAGATGGTTTTGCCATTTAAAAGTTTTGCGCCAAAAATATATTAAAAATCAGTTACTTAAAAACCCGGCGATATAAATTTTACAAGTAAACCCTAAATTATAATTTGTTTAAATAGAATAACAATACTGCTATAAAGCGTAATTTAGGGATGGTAATTTAACTTATCTTTGCTTAAAATTGCTCCATATCTATGAACTTCTTTAGAATAAGCATTTATATGCTTTGCTGCTTATTCCTTTCCTGCGGTGAACACATGGCTCAGGAATCGAATAACAATGTTGATTACCGCCAGGAAATGCGGGAGTTTGTTATTGAAATAAGTGAAATCGCAAAAGAAGAAAATCCTAATTTTATAGTTGTCCCACAGAATGGAGTTCAGTTGGTTTCCAAAGAATCTAAATTTAAGAAAACTCCTGCTTTAGATTATTTAAATGCTATAGATGCGGTGGCCCAGGAAGATCTTTTTTATGGTTATCCAAAGTTAAACAAAATCACCCCAAAAGCCGATAATTTATATTTAAGAAAGTACCTTGATTTGGCAAAAGACGAGGGCAAGCAAGTATTGGTAACCGATTATTGTTCAGGTTTTAAGCTTATGAAAAATTCCTATAAGCTTAATGAGGAAAACAACTATACTTCTTTCGCAGCGCCACGGCGAGAACTTGATAGAATTCCGGCTTATCCTGTTTTTAATGAAAATAATAAAAATATAAGCCATCTTTCTGAAGCTAAAAACTTTCTGTATCTTTTAAATTACGCTGAATATTCTTCGAAATACGATCTTATCACCGAACTTGCTTTTACTAATTACGATCTTATTATTATGGATCTTTTCTTTCATAACGAAGCTTTTACTGCCGAAGACATTCAAAAATTAAAGAAGAAAAAAAATGGTGCTGAGCGTTTAGTTATATCTTATCTATCTATTGGCGAAGCCGAAGATTATCGTTTTTACTGGGAAGAAAATTGGAATTCCAAATCGCCAACCTGGCTCGTTGAAGAAAACCCGGAATGGGAAGGGAATTTTAAAGTAGAGTACTGGAACGCGGACTGGAAAGATTTAATCTACGGCAGCGAAAACGCTTATCTCTCTAAAATTATCGCTGCAGGTTTTGACGGGGTTTACCTGGATATTATAGACGGCTACCAATATTTTGAGGACCGGGAATAATTAAACCTCTGCATAATCCAGGTCCTATTTTCTTAAACAGTTCGGGCAAATAAGTATCTTTGGGAAAACTCGATTTTCTCAATGAACGATTATTTACTTTTCGCCTTAATTATTGTCGCACTCTTAATCGGACTTTACTTCGGAAAACTAATTTCAGGATTAAAAAGTAAAAATAAAGAAGCCATTCTTGAAGAAAAAAATAATCAACTATCACTTCAGGTTGTTGAATTTAAAAATCAGATAAATAGCAACTTAGATAATTACAAAACTGAATTATTAGATTATAAAAGTACATTCCGGGCACAAACTGAAAAACTCGAAAAAGAACGTGAAGAAATTCGAAGAGAGAAAGATTTTTTAAATACAGAGCTTACCCGCCGTAATGCCGAATTTGAAAATTTAGAGCAAAGAAATAAAGAACAAAAAGCGGAAGTTGAACAACTTCAGGAGAAATTCGAGAAGGAATTCGAAAACCTTGCCAATAAAATTTTAGAGCAAAAATCTGAGAAATTTACCCTTCAGAATAAAGAAAATATTCAGAATATTCTAAACCCTTTGCAGGAAAAAATCCTTCATTTTGAAAAACGAATCGAAGAAGGAAATAAAGAAAGTATAGATCGCCATGCTATGCTGCGACAACAAATTATTGGGTTAAAAGAGCTTAACGAGCAAATGAGCAAGGAAGCCACCAATCTCACTAAAGCGCTTAAAGGCGACACTAAAACACAGGGAAACTGGGGCGAAATGATCCTGGAGCGGGTTCTGGAACGCAGCGGACTCCAAAAAGGCAGCGAATACAGTGTACAACAAAGTTTTACCAATGCCGACGGGAAACGGGTTTTGCCCGATGTGGTAATTAATCTTCCTGGCGATAAAAAAATGATCGTAGATTCTAAAGTCTCCCTAAACGCCTACGAACGCTACAGCAATGAAACAGATGAGCAGGATAGAAAACAACATCTGAAAAATCACCTTACCGCTATTCGAAACCGGGTAAGTGAATTGGGTAATAAAAATTACCACCAATTATACGAGATGGAAAGTCCCGACTTCGTTTTACTTTTCATTCCCATTGAAGCTGCGTTTGCTGTCGCTTCCAACGAATATCCAGGACTGTATTCTGAAGCTTTTGATAAGAATATAATTATCGTTACACCCACCACTCTACTCGCTGTACTCAAGACCATAGACAGTATGTGGCAAAACGAAAAACAAAAGCAAAACGCCATTGCCATCGCAACCCAGGCCGGGGCTTTATACGATTCTTTCACTGCTCTAACCGAAGAGCTTACAAAAATTGGCAGGCAATTGGGAACGGTTCAAAATTCCTATGAAGGCGCGATGAAAAAGCTTACCGGAAAAGGAAATCTACTTAGACGGGTAGAAAAACTTAAAAAACTGGGTGCTAAAGCCAATAAACAAATAGATCCTAAAATGCTATCAGCTATAGATGAGGAAGAAATTGAAGAAAATCATGAAAATTAACCACTCTCCTGCAAGGTTTTGAAAACCTTGTAGGTTTGTAATTATTATGCATTCAAGAAAATAAAACCAAAAATTAATATGAAAACCTATAACAAATCAGTTTTCAGTTTTTTATTGATAAACCTTTTTATGCTGAATATTTCAGCACAGCATATTTATTTTCCTGAAGCCGGAACCTGGGAAGAAAAAGATCCAAAATCTTTCAATTTAGATTTCTCCGAAGCTATTCAGCTTGCTGAAGCAAACGAATATTCCGAATCCAAAGATTTACGCCAGGCAATATTAAAGGGCTTCCAACACGAACCTTATCACGAAATCTTAGGACCTACCAAAAGACGCGGTGGCCCGGCGGGAATAATTTTAAAAAATGGCTACTTAGTGGCAAAATGGGGAGATACAAAGCGTGTGGATATGACTTTTAGCGTTACCAAAAGTTTTCTCTCTACCACCGCCCTACTCGCCTTAGATCAAAACCTGATCACTAATGTTAAGGACCCGGTAATCAATTACGTTTGGGACAATACTTTTGAAGGCGAACATAACTCAAAAATCACCTGGAAACATTTGCTTGAGCAGAATTCAGATTGGAGCGGGGAACTTTGGGGTTCTTATGATTGGGCCGACAGGCCTTCTCAGGATACAGGAATAGACGATTGGCGAAACCGGAAACTCAACGAACCTGGAACGCATTTTAAGTACAACGATGTTCGGGTTAATGTACTCGCCTATTCTTTACTCAATGTTTTTAGAAAACCACTTCCCAAGGTTTTAAAAGAAAAAATTATGGATCCTATAAACGCTTCTTCGAGCTGGCGCTGGTTTGGGTACGAGAATTCCTGGACTACCATAGATGGCTACAAAATGCAATCGGTTAGTGGTGGCGGGCATTCCGGCGGCGGAATGTTTATCAATACCGAAGATATGGCGCGTTTTGGTTTACTATTTATGAATAATGGCAATTGGAATGGCGAACAATTAATTTCAGAAGCACTTATTCAAGAAGCTATTCAGCCTTCAGCTACAAACCCAAACTACGGATATATGTGGCGGTTAAATGCCGATGGCCCGAGACAATGGAAAAATATAGATAAAAACATTTTTTATGCGGCTGGTTTCGGCGGAAATTTTATTATTGTAGATCGTAAAGAAAACCTGGTAATTGTTACCCGCTGGCTGGAACCTTCTAAAATAGAAGAATTCGTGCAGAAAATCTATAACTAGAATTATGAAAAAAACACTTTTTGGTATTTTAGGAGCTATTTTACTACTCTTCATCGCCTGGTTTGCATTTATCTACTTCGTGCCTTACAGCGAAGGCACAAGGAGCGGCGAACTTATAAAATTCAGTAAAAAAGGTGTGATTTCTAAAACCTGGGAAGGTGAAATTAGCCAGGGAATTAGTGGTGCGCAAATCTTTCAATTTTCAGTATTAGACAATAACCAGGAAGCTATAGAAGCGCTACAGGAGAACGAAGGTAATTATGTTAGACTAAAATATGTTGAGCGTTACGCCACTTTTTTCTTTTGGGGTGATACCAAATATTTTATAACCGAAGTAGAAGAAGCCGAATCCCCTCATTTTAGAGATAGATAATTTATGACTCAATTTAAACACGTAAAAGACTCACAGGTAGATATTTCAGAATTAATGCTGCCTTCTCATTCAAATTTCAACGGAAAAATTCACGGAGGCTATGTGCTTTCACTTATGGATCGCATCGCTTTTGCCTGTGCCTCCAAACACTCTGGAGCCTATTGTGTAACCGCTAGTGTTGATACCGTAGATTTCCTAAAACCTATAGAAATTGGCGAATTAGTAACGATGAAGGCTTCGGTAAATTACGTGGGTAATAGTTCTATGGTAATTGGAATTCGCGTTGAAGCCGAAAATATTAGAACCGGCGAGATAAAACATTGTAATTCTTCCTATTTCACGATGGTGGCTAAGGCTGAAGACGGAAAATCGCTACAGGTTCCCGGCTTAATCCTTAGTAATGAGCACGATATTCGTCGTTTTGCAAAAAGCATAAAACGTAATAAAATGAAGCTGAATCGTAAACAGGAATTTCATGAGACCGATTTTTCTTCAAAAGAATATGTGCACTTACTGGATGAATATAAGGTTAAAATAGAGCAGTAAAAAATTTGAAATTTAATGGATTTATAGCAGCTATTTTTGTGGCGATAATAATCGCCTATTTATTCCCTGAGGGAATTGTGATTTTTCCGCTAAAAACCATCACCGACATTGGGATAGGTTTTATTTTCTTTTTCTACGGACTAAAATTATCTCCCGCAGAGTTTAAATTGGGTTTTCTGAATTATAAAGTTCACATCGCAATTCAGTTAGCCACCTTTGTAGCCTTCCCACTTTTAGCTCTGCTATGCTTACCGCTTTTTGAAGCAGGAACAGGTTCAGATCTTTGGATTGCTTTATTTTTTCTGGGAACACTTCCTTCTACAGTCTCTTCTTCTATAGTGATGGTTTCTTTGGCGAAAGGAAATTTGCCTACCGCCATTTTCAACGCCAGCCTTTCGGGTTTAATAGGCATCTTCGCAACTCCCATTTGGCTAAGTTTTTTTCTTAGTGGAAGTACCGATTTTGAATTCCTGGATGTACTTATAAAATTATGCTGGCAGATTATTATACC
>NZ_CAXAVR010000029.1:0-26661 GCF_963972535.1 uncultured Salegentibacter sp. | reverse complement strand
ACGGACTTACAGAGCACGAATTCGATTATATTTTAATTGGGAATTATGAAGATGATCCCAACCCTAATCCCGATGAAGTGGCCAGTTGGAAATGGATGAGCCTGGATGCTATAAAATCTGATATGGAGGTAAATCCCGGTGTTTATACCGAATGGTTCAAGATTATTTTTGACAAATATTATTCAAGTATTCAAGAATGAGATTAAGCGTACATAGAAAAGCTCATTTTAATGCGGCGCATAGGTTATATCGCAAAGATTGGAGTGATGAAAAGAACCTCCAGGTTTTTGGGAAATGCAGTAATCCGCACTATCACGGGCACAATTATGATCTAATTGTAAAGGTTACCGGTGAAATAGACCCGGAAACAGGTTTTGTAATGGATCTAAAACGACTTAAAGATCTTATTTATGAAGAAGTTGAAGTACCTTTTGACCACAAGAACTTAAACGAGGAGGTGCCACCTTTTAACGAACTAAATCCTACGGCTGAAAATATTGCGGTAGTAATTTGGAATAAAATAAGGGAGAAATTAAAATCTGAGCTCGATTTGGAGATCACTTTATACGAAACTCCAAGAAATTACGTAACCTATAAAGGAGAATAGATGGCACTTAAAATTGGAGATAAATTACCGAGGTTAACTTTAAAAGATCAGGACGGGGAAAACTACCATTTTTCCAGGGTAGAAGATAAAGCTTTGGTAATCTTTTTCTATCCAAAAGATTTTACTCCCGGTTGTACCAAAGAAGCCTGTAGTTTTAGAGATCATTATGAAGAATTTCAGGATTTGGGAGCAGAAGTAATTGGGATAAGTACAGATAATGAAAACTCTCATAAAAAATTTGCTACTAAACATCAACTTCCGTTTGTGTTACTTTCTGATAAAGAAAAGCGAGCGAGACAGGCGTTTGGGGTGAAAGCAGGTTTACTGGGTTTGCTTCCGGGTAGGGAAACTTTTGTTTTTGATAAGAATAAAAGATTGATCCATAGGTTTAATAGTATGGGAGCTTCGCAGCATATTCCAGAGGCACTTAATTCACTAAAGAAAATTCAGGAAAAATAATTTTAGTCTTGCTGTAATTTGTATTGAAAAATAGCCTAAATTCGCAGCCGAAATTTAAGTGATATGGCAAGTAAGAGATTATTAAAAAGAGATGTGAATTACGTAATGGGAGACATTATTGATGCAGCATACATACATCAAATGGCTAACCCTGATGACGCATCTAAAACTGAAGCGATTGTAGACGAAGCCATTGCAGATTTTGATGAGTTGATCACTAAGATCAACCAAAAAGATGTAGAGAATAAAAAGCAACATTTTAAAGCGATATCAAAAGAGCTGGAAGCAAAAGCTGAAGCCCTAATCGCGAAAATAAATGCTTTATAGAAATTTATTAGTTGCCGATGTAGCTCAGCTGGCTAGAGCAGCTGATTTGTAATCAGCAGGTCGTGGGTTCGAGTCCCTCCATCGGCTCTAAAAACCTCTCAATTTTTTGAGAGGTTTTTTTATGGAATCCTTTAAACGTCATCCTGAATTTATTTCAGAGCCTGCTCCGATTTTATATCGGGGATCCAGGTTGTAACTAATTAAAACCTCTATTATAATGAAAGTGGATTTCTGTCTATTAATGTAAAACCTCCAACTCCAGTTTTTTAGAAGAATTTGCCTGTACTTTTTTAAATTCAGTTATATTTTCTTCAATTTCTTTATTCCAGAAAGGAATCATTTTTGAAAGTTTTTCCTCCCATTCTTTAGATTTTATTTTCTCAGGAAAAGCAATATTAATTACATTCAGCATTATAGAAACCGCTACTGAAGCTCCAGGCGAGGCGCCCAGTAAAGCGGTAATAGAACCATCTTTGCTGTGAACTACATCGGTTCCAAATTCCAAAATTCCACCCTCTTCTTCATCTTTTTTAATTATTTGCACCCGTTTTCCGGCTACTTTTAATTCCCAGTCTTCCGGCCTGGCGTCTTTTATAAAAACCCTAAGATCTTCCATTCGGTCTGAATGATCCAAGGTGACTTGTTTCATCAGGTATTTTGTAAGCGGTAAATTATGCCAAAAAACGCCCCACATAGAAGGAATATTTTCTTTATTTATGCTTTTTGGGAAATCAAGTTTAGAACCTTCTTTTAAGAATTTAGTAGTAAAACCGGCAAAGGGTCCAAAAAGTAATTCCTTCTTTCCCTTAATATATCTAGTATCAAGGTGAGGAGTAGACATTGGGGGAGCATCTGGTCCTGCTTTACTGTAAACCTTAGCCCAATGTTGGTCTATAACTTCCCGGTTTTTGCAAACCAGCCACTGGCCATCTACAGGGAATCCACCATACCCGTCTTTTTCCTCTATTTCTACTTTTTGAAGTAATGGCAATGCGCCGCCGCCGGCACCTATAAAAACATGTTCGGCATCATAATAAGTAACTTTACCTGAGTCTAGATTTTGAGCTTCTACTGTCCATTCCAGGGTTTCATCGGGATCTACATCTAAAACATCGGTATTTCTTAAAACCGGTACATTAAATTGTTCTTCCAGAACTTTAAAATATTGTTGTGAGAGTGCTTCAAAATTAACTTCAGTGCCAATTTCCATTCGCGTTGCAGCCATTTTCTCATTCTCACGGCCTTTCGCAATTAAAGGAATCCATTCTTTTAATTTCTCCAGATTTTCTGAAAATTTCATTTTCTCAAACATGGGTGTTTGGGAAAGAATTTCAAATCGCTTTTTAAGAAAATTGATATTATCGTCTCCCTGCACCCAGCTATGATGTGGAACCGAATGAATAAAGTTTTCAGGATATTTTATAAGTTTTTGGTCTACCAGGTATGCCCAAAATTGTTTGCTGGTTTCAAACTGACTAAAAATTTCGATTGCTTTACTAATATCTATGCTACCATCAGCATTTTCTGGGGTATAATTAAGTTCACAAAGTGCCGAATGCCCGGTGCCGGCATTATTCCACGCGCCAGAACTTTCTTTAGAAACTTCGCCCAGCTTTTCAAAAATAATTATTTTGATTTTGGGATCTATTAGCTTCAGCATTAAAGCGAGTGTAGCGCTCATAATACCGCCACCTACACAAATAAGATCGTAGTTATTCTCTTTGAGTACTTTTTGATTCATAGCCTGGTTTTTCTCAAACTTAGAAAAATACCAAACCAATCTTACCCAATAAAATATTAAAGCTCGGGAGATTTAATTAATCTATCGTAATATTTCACTCAGATGTTGAGGTTTTATACTCAAGTTCTTTATGCTCGGTTCTAACTTTTTTTACACTTCTGTTTAACACTAAACTAATAATTAATGCCACGATAATTAAAGCAGTAAAAACATAGAAAACGGGAATGTAACTTCCGGTACGGGTATAGATTTGCGAGACCAGGGTGGGACCAATAAGTCCGCCCAGAGACCAGGTGGTTAATAAATAACCGTGAATTGCTCCAAGTTCTTTCGTTCCAAAAAGATCGCCAATAAAGGCCGGAAGATTAGAAAATCCGCCACCATAACAACTTACTACAAGAAAAATAAATATTTGGAAAATAAGAGCACTTGTAATAATTGGCAGAGTGATAAAAGCAACGAGCTGAATTATAAAGAAAATAATAAACACTTTTGGGCGCGAAATATAATCTGAAGCGGCAGCCCAACCTAATCTTCCTCCGCCATTAAAAATTCCCATAATTCCTACCATAGTAGCTGCAGCACCGGCTGAGAGTCCAACGATATTTTGAGCCATTGGCGAGGCTACAGAAATCATCATAATTCCTGCGCTGGTGTTTATAAGCATCATCGTCCAAAGCATCCAGAAATGCTTGGTTCTAACAGCTTCACCAGACGTAGCTTGCGACAGATCTCTTTTTATTTTTTTGGTTCCGGCTTTTACCGCTGCTTCCATTCCCGTTGGCATCCAGTTTTTTGGCGGTGGTGCGATATAAGAAGCGCCAAGCATCATTAAAATGAAATAAGAGGCTCCTAAAATGTAAAAAGTAGTACTAATTCCTATAGATTCTATTAAACTCGCAGCAACAGGAGCAGTTACCAGAGCTCCGGTTCCAAATCCCAGAACAGCCATTCCTGTGGCTAAACCTCTTTTGTCTGGGAACCATTTTACTAAGGTTGAAACGGGCGCTATATAACCAATTCCAAGGCCGAGTCCACTTAATAAACCATAGGATAGTAGAAATCCTGTTAATGAATCCATTGAAATAGCAAATCCCGATCCCGCCTGGCCTAAACCAAATAAAACTGCGGCCAGCATAGCCGATTTTTTTGGGCCGCTTCGCTCTACAAATTTTCCGAATAATGCAGCAGATCCTCCACCGAGAACCATCATTATGGTAAAGGCTGTGGTAACCGATGCCATAGACCAGCCCTTGGTTTCTACAAGGGGTTGGGTATAAACACTGTATGCGTAAGCAGCACCTATTGAAATATGAATAAAAACTGCCGAAGCGGCAATAAGCCATCGGTTTTTGTTTGGAGAACTCATTTTAAAGAATTTTGCAAGGTTATATTGTTATTAAATTGAATAGGACAACAAGTATAAGTTTTTATTGCGGAAATATAAATGAATTGGCTGCAGTATTATTAATGAAGTAATAAAAAAGCCCGAAAATATTAATTTCGGGCTTTAAGATTATTAAGTTAAGACGCTGAATTAACTAATATCGTTTTCTTCAGTTTCTACGGGCTCAACGCTTTCACTTGCTTCTTCTTCCTCCCGTCTTTCTTCAAGGAAATCTTTCAATTCTTTCCCGTACATGGATTTTTTCACCTTTGGCTCTAAAGATTTATAGATGGTATCTAAATACTTAATATTAGCATCAAAAACTTCAGAAAGGGCCAGATAAGGAGCTATTTCCAGGTCTTTATTATTAATCGCAAAATTTACGGTGTAAAGATATTTACGTTTAAGTAAACTTTCATATTGTTTATTCACATCAATCAGCTGTTCTTCGTTTTCATCGCGTTGGGCTTCAAAGTTTTCCTGAATAAGTTCCAGGTTTTTATCGTTGAAGCGTTGCATCATGCTGCGATATTCTTCTAATTTTTCCTGATTTTTGGCGCCAATAATTTCAGCATCGGTCACAAAATTCTCTAAAGTAGTGTTGATGGTTACTTCTCCTTCTTCAGCAAAAAAATCTATACGGTCGTCATATTGAGAGTTGCTTACCTTTTTAAGATAGAGATACATCATTTGAGGGCTCTCTATATAGGTTTCCAGGGTTATATTAGCATTGCCGTCAATTGCTACAGAGTCTACATCAATCATAAGAGTATCCTCTATCTTTTGAAGATAAACGGTTCCTTTTTTTAGGCCGTCAATATTGGCATTTACTATTAAGTTGCTTTCTTTATTATTACAGGAAGTAAGGGCGATAATAGCCAATAAAAGAATGCTTAATTTTTTCATTTGTTTTATAATTTTCTCTGGTAGTGGGAATTTATCACAAGCTAATACTTCATTGTGAACTCCCATATTTAGTCTCCAGCAACTTGCTGGTTTCAGGTTTCTGATTTAGGCGGCAAATATCTTATAATTTTCTATTTTAAACTAACTCCCGGCGGCGATTTGCATTAAAATAGTAGTAAGAATTGCTCCATAGGTTCCAACTACATATCCAAATACGGCTAATAAAACTCCAACGGTTGCCAGGGAAGGGTGAAAAGCCGCAGCTACAACAGGAGCCGAGGCTGCACCACCAACATTGGCCTGACTTCCCACAGCGAGGAAAAAGTAAGGTGCTTTAATAAGTTTTGCGGTACCAAAGAGGAAAATTACGTGAATAGACATCCAAATAAGTCCAATACCAATTAGTCCCGGATTATCGAATACCATACCAAGGTCCATTTTCATACCTATGGTAGCTACCAGAATATAAATAAAAATACTGCCTAACTTACTTGCTCCCGCACCTTCGTAGGTTTTGAATCGTGTAAACGAAAGCCCTATTCCAATTGCGGTAGCAATGGTGATCATCCAAAAGAAGGAAGAGGAAAAGGATGAAAGCGCACTTTTACTATCATTAAAAATTTTAAAATTTGAAGATAGATATACCGAAATTTCATCGGCTCCCCAATGTGCAATTCCCACCGTTACAAAGGCCAGGGCTAGCATGATCATATAATCGGGTAGGTTGGGATTTCTGGTTACACTTTCAGCATAATTGGAAACTTTGTTTTTAAGTTCTGTAATTGCTGAATTATCGGCTTTTAGCCATTTATCAATTTTTTCGGTTTTACCAATTCCCATTAATAATCCTGCCATAAGGAGGTTGGCTACTACAATATCTACTAAGACCATTCCGCCGTAAAGATCGGGGTTATATTCGTAAATTTCCAGCATAGCTGCCTGGTTTGCGCCACCACCAATCCAACTACCGGCAATGGTAGAGAGACCACGCCAAATAGCATCGGGACCAACACCACCCACCGTTTCTGGTGAAATAGCGGAAACAATTAGAATAGCCAGCGGCCCACCTACAATAATTCCTACCGTACCCGCAAAAAACATAATTAAGGCTTTTGGACCCAGGTTAAAAATTGCTTTCAGGTCTATGCTTAAAGTCATTAAAACAAGGGCAGCCGGCAATAGGAATCTACTGGCTACATAGTAAAGTTGAGAAGTACCATCGTCTATAAGTCCCAGGGAATTAAAGATTGCGGGAATTAAATAGCACATTAAAAGAGCCGGTACAATGCCATAGAATTTTTTCCAGAAACCAGCTTCTTTAGAAGAGGTATAAAACACAAAACCCAAAGCGAGCATTAAAAGTCCAAAAACTATAGCATCATTGGTAAAAACAGGAGTATCTTCCATAGAAAATTTTTATAAGCGGCGCCAAAATACAATTTTTCTTAAACTCTTCTTAAAGAATTACGGGAATCCTTCTGTTAGATTTGAAACAACTCTTTTAGGCTATTGGCTACGCCATCTTCCTTTCCGCTTTGGGTAACAATATTAGCAACTTCTAAAACTTCTTTTCTAGCATTGCCCACGGCAACGCCCATTCCCACGCCTTTTATCATTTCTACATCATTATAATTATCTCCAAAAGCAATGCTTTGCTCTGGCGTTAGATTGAAATGATTTTTCAATAAAAATTTAATAGCCGTAAGTTTTGAAATCTTTTTATTGGCAATTTCAAGATAGGTAGGTTTGGAACGGTATAAATGAAGTTCTCCAGGAAAATTCTCTGATAAATAATCTTTAATTTTATCAATATGGGCTTCGTCTCCCATTGCCATAATTTTATGAGCTCCTTTGTTATCTTTCTTCCATTCTGAAATTACTTCGCGGTTAGATCTAAGGTCGGGTTTTACTTTGGTGTTATTTTCTTCCCGTGCCGCCCACTGGTCGTATTGCGGAACGTACCATTCGTCACTATTATATAAACTTAAATGGCAGTTCATACTTTTATTGAAATCAGAAAGATTTTCCAGCGTATTTAAAGAAATTTCAGTAGAACTTATGGCTTTCCCATCTACCAGTATTAATCCGCCGTTATAACAAATAATAGGTTGTTCTTTTATTTCAAGATCGGCTTGCAAATGTCTCATTGCTGCTGGCATTCGGGCTGAAATAAGTACGAATGGTAAACTGTCTTTTAAATTTTTTATTGTTGAAATTGTGTTGGGAGATAATTCCCGGTCGTGGTTTAGTAGAGTTCCATCTATGTCTGAAAAAACGATCTTATATTGCATTATTCTTCTTCTTTTTTATTTTTTGGGTGACGCTTTGCTTCTTTTAGGGCTTTATTTAGCATCCACTCAATCTGCCCATTGGTACTCCTGAATTCATCAGCAGCCCATTTTTCAATGGCTTTCAGCATCTTCTCATCAACTCTTAGGGCGAATGCTTTTTTATTACTCATTTTATTTATTTTCCAGATTCTTAATAAAATCGGTTAAAACCGGAATTATTTCGGGATGCAATGGTAATTCAGGATTATTATAAGTTTGATAGTTTTTAGTCAAATCTTTAGAACTGACTTTTCTAAAAACGTGGTTCATATCTTCTAATAAAACTAATTCTGAATTTTTGGCTGCTGTATGCAGTAATTCAGCTTGGTCTTTCTTTACCTGGGCATCATTTGTTCCGTTTATAATCAAAACAGGAATTTGCATTTTTGCAATTTCTTCAGCAGGATCATATTTTATCCAGGAAGCTAAAAAAGCTTGGTTTTTAGGACTAAAAAACGAACCTAATATTGGAGGATATTCAGAAGTACTTCCATTTTCTTTTATCTCCTTCAGGGCTTGCTCAATATCATCTTTAAGCTGAGGTAATTGAGCCGAAAGTTGTGCAGCCAGAATATGGTCTATACTTTCTCCCGCACCGGCAATAGAAATAAGGGCATCGGCATTATTTTTTGAAGCCAAAATGCCTATTAAAGAGCCCTGACTATGCCCGGCAATAATTATATTGCTGAAATTTCTGTCTTTTTTAAAATGAATTAAAATATTTTCAACATCCAGTATAAGGTCTTCAAACGAAAGTGAATCTAGATTTAACTCCTTCGCTTTCATGATACGTTTATCAAATCTGAAACTTGCAATTCCTTCAGCTGCTAATTCGTGTGCGATTTTTTTTGCAAAATCACTTTTATTATTCATCCCTTCGGGAGAATTCCCATCCCGATTTGTAGGCCCCGAACCCTGAATGAAAATTACCAGTGATGAATTTTCAGCTTCAGAAGGAGATGTAAGGGTTCCGTCGGTAAATTTATCTACCGTAATTTCTTCTTCGGTAAATGTTTCTTGTGCGGAAACAATAAAACTTCCGAAGAAAATTAAGAATAAGCTGAGGATTGAATATCTCATACAATTTCTAATGATTTAAAGTGCCCGCGTTTACCACTGGCGTTGCATCTTTATCGCTGCAAAGTACCACCATTAAATTGCTTACCATAGCGGCACGTCTTTCGGCATCAAGATCTACAAGATTCTTTTCGCTTAACTGGTGTAACGCCATCTCTACCATTCCCACGGCACCCTGTACAATTTTATGGCGGGCGGCAACTATTGCGGTTGCTTGCTGGCGTTTAAGCATTGCGCTGGCGATCTCATTAGCATAAGCCAGGTAACCAATTCTTGCTTCCAAAACTTCAATTCCGGCAATATTTAAACGTTCTTCGAGCTCTTTTTCCAGGGCGTCACTTACTTCGTTTACGCTGGAACGCAGGGTGATATCCTCGTCTAAGCCTTCGTCTGCAAAATTATCATAAGGATAGAGACTGGCAAGTTTTCTAACTGCAGCATCGGTTTGTACCACCACAAAATTTTCATAATTATCTACATCAAAAGAAGCTTTGTAGGTATCACGAACGCGCCAAACCAGGATGGTGCTTATCATTACCGGGTTGCCTAATTTGTCGTTCACTTTTAGGCGCTCGCTATCAAAGTTTCGGGCCCTTAAAGAAATTTTCTTTTTGGTGTAAAATGGGTTCACCCAAAAGAGTCCGTTCTTTTTAACCGTTCCCTTGTAATCACCAAAGAGTAAAAGCACTCGGGAGCCATTTGGATTTACCAGGATTAGCCCGGGTAGGATAAAAAGCGAGATAATGATTCCCAAAATAAACCACGCATTATTTAAAATAATAAATCCGATAATGCTTCCGAAGAATAATAATAGAAAAACAAACAACATAATATAGCCGTTTGAAGCATGGAGATCTTTTTCCTGAGTCATAATATTTAAAATTGGTTGATATTAAAATGATATCATAAATATATTGCATTAATTTTTAACTCAGAAAAATTTAACATATTAAAAAATTGGGCTTCGCTATATTTGCCGAAAATCTAAAGGAGAATACCTATATCTTCTTAATCTTTAAAAATTCAATAAATGAAAAAATTACTGCTATTTGCTTTGTTGGTTATAATTGGAAACACCGGTTTCTCTAATGATAATGAATGGGGGAAAACCGGGCACAGGGCTACCGGAGAAATCGCCGAAAATTATTTAAATAAGAAAGCTAAAAAAGCAATAGATAAAATTTTAAACGGCCAAAGTTTGGCCTTTGTGGCGAATTATGCCGATGATATTAAAAATGATCCAGATTTTAGGCAATATGGCCCCTGGCATTATGTGAATTTAGCCGAAGGACAAACTCAATATGATGAGAAAACCGCCAACCCAAAAGGAGATCTTTACCAGGCTATTTTAAAATGTAAAGAGGTATTAAAAGATGAAAATGCTTCAAAAGAAGACCGGCAGTTTTACCTGAAAATGCTGGTTCATTTTGTAGGTGACCTTCACCAGCCTTTTCACGTGGGAAGAGCTGCCGATAAAGGCGGAAATGATGTGCAGGTACGTTGGTATAACGAGGGATCTAACATTCACCGGGTTTGGGATAGCCAGATGATAGATTCTTACCAAATGAGCTATACTGAGCTTGCAGCAAATACCAAACAATTAAGCAGAGTTCAAATTAAAGCTATTGAAGAAGGAGAAGTTATAGATTGGGTGTATGAGTCTGGTGAAATGGCAAGCGAACTTTATGATTCAGTTGAAATGGGGGAGAAATTAGGTTATGAATATATGTATCATCACTTGCCTACTGTTTTGCAGCAATTGCAAAAAGGCGGAATTCGTTTGGCAAAAATATTAAACGAGATTTACGGATAATTTGATTCCAAGCATTCAAAAAAGCCATTGTGGAAACTTCTACAATGGCTTTTTTATTGGATTTTTCTGAAAGTTAGATTAATTCTTGGAGAAATTTCTTTTTTAGTTTTTGGTAGCTGATGTTTCCAAAAATGCTGCATACTGCCTTTCATTATTAAAAGGCTACCGTGTTGGAGTTCAATTTTTTCCTTTAGGGTTTTGGTTTTATGTTTAAACTGAAAGCTACGAACGCCGCCCAGGCTTATAGAAGCAATTACAGGGTTTTTGCCTAAAACTTGCTCATCATCGGCGTGCCAGCCCATACTGTCGTTTCCATCGCGATAAAGGTTTGGCAGGCAGGTATTGAATTCAAATCCTGAAAGTTCTTCGGTTTTTTGCTTTAGATCTAAAATTTCTGCTGAAAAAGTTTCGGGTTTTAACTGTAAGCCCGAATAGCTATAAGAAATTCCTTTTTCAGCAAAAAAAGCGGTTAAACGTGGCTGCGGAATTTCTTTTCCGAAGAGTTTAATATTTTGCTGTTGCCAGGAAACTTCCTTCAGCAATTTTTCGAATAAAAGATTGGCCTTTTCAGTCTTAAGAAAATGGGGGAAATATTCTAATTCTGCTTGTGGCAAGCTAAAAATTTTAGACTTCATCTTTATAATTGTAAATAAAACCAGGCCCAATACATTAGAAAAAACTGTAACGGTATTCTTAAAATTAAAGCCCATTTTGGGATTCCCGCGCCGGCTTTTTTGGATGAAAGCATGTAAAAATGCACAAGTAGAAAAACTACGAGTATTAAAATAATCCCGTAGATTGCCAGGTCTTTGGTTTCAGGAAAAAAGAGTAGAAAACCCAGAAAAATTTCTGCCAATCCGCTTAAAAAAACCAGTGGTTTATGCGCCGGTAAATAACGCGGCATAATTCGCATATACATTTTAGGTTTTATAAAGTGAATAATACCGGCTACGATGTACATCGCGCCCATTAGGTAAAAGTGCCAGGGATATTGCATAATTTAAAGATAAAAATATATTTTTATGAGAGCGTGTAATTATAATAATAATGCCGCCAGGTATTAAAAATTTTGTGTAATTCGCTAAAATAGAGTAATTTTCGGCTCCCAATTTACAACCTAACTTAATCTATATTGAAACATAATTACCTGCTATTTTTATTAGATAATTGAGATTAAAATGCCCTGAGGTTTGTCTCATACATTAAATAATTTGTTCGCTACAACGGCTCGTTAAATCGAAGTCGCGTGTTGGAATAAGTTATATAGCTCAAGATTGTTTTCTGAATAAAAAGGGAACTTTCTCTAATCTCTACACAGTTTCAGTCTTAGAAAGTAAGGCTAATAAATCGGGAATTTTCAGCACTAAATTTATTTGTCTTAAAAAAGATGGATGCTTAATATTATTGGTCTTTTTAAAAGGAAATAAGGATTTTTTAAAAATATCTTTTTTGACAAAACTTTTACCGTTTTAAGAGGAATCCTAAAATTAAGGGAACTATTGGTTGGTCGAATATTAAAAAAAAGTTAATTTAACATAACCTATAGCCCCTGGGTAAGAACTTAACTTGGAAAATAATTGAGTATAAAATACATTTCTGTTTTACTAATTTCCCTGGTATCCGGCCTTGCTTTCTCACAGTCTAAAGAAAGTAAAAGCTGTGATAGTATTAAGGAACTACTAGACTTATCTACAGATGCCATGTATTCCTATGAATATAACAAGGCCATTGATTATTCCCTAAACTTAATTGAGCTTGCCGAGGAAGAAAAAGATTACTACCACCTTTACCATGGCTATAATAACCTGGGAATTACGTACGATGAATTGTATGATACTATTAGGGCTAAAGAAAGTTATGAGAACGCGCTTAAGTATGCTAAAATTGTAGAGAACGATACTTTACTTTGGTGGGCATACAACAATCTTGGTAATATGTTTACTTCCAACAAGCAAACTATAGACCAGGGTTTTGCATATTACGATAAAGCGATAAAAGCTGCGTCTAACCTTGAAGATGCAGATAGTAGAGCCACACCGCTTATGAATAAAGGCTGGACGCATCTATATTTAGAAGAGTATGACGAAGCTTATCCCTATCTAATAAAAGTAGAAAAACTGGTAGAAGATATCAAAGATCCTTATATGCTAAGCCAGGTTGCGTCCCTTTTTGGAACCTACTATTTAGGAAAAGAGAATTTAGAAGAATCTAAGAAATATTATGAAAAAGCTATTAAAATAGCTGAAAAAGATTCTCTGTATTATGAAGCGGTAACGGCTTATGATGGTTATGCTGAAGCTTTGTTTAAAAATAACGAATTTAAAGAAGCTTATAACGCGTTAGATAAGTACATAGAATACGACGCTGAACTTTATGAAAAGGAAAAGCTGGAACAAATGGAAGCTGCCCAGGCGCGGTTTGAAACCAAGCGCTATCGCGAAAATCTTGAAATAGCCAAAAGGGAGCAAAAGTATAAAGATGAGGTAATTGCGAAATCTCAGCAAAATTCTATAATCATGATTATTTCTTTAATCGTGATGCTATTTTTTATAATCCTGCTTGTTAGAAATAACAACACAAGGAAAAAGCTAATTTCCCAACTAAAAAATAAAAACAGCGAGTTATTTTCGGCCAAAGAAGAAGCAGAACGTTTATCTATGCTAAAAAGCCAGTTTTTCTCTACGGTAAGTCACGAGTTAAGAACCCCGCTCTATGGGGTAGTAGGACTTACCTCGTTATTACTGGATGATAAAAGCCTGAAAAAACACGAAAGCGATTTAAAATCCTTAAAATTCTCAGCCGATTATCTTTTGGCGCTAATTAATGACGTGCTGCAAATGAATAAAATGGAATCTAAACAGGTAAAACTGGAAAATGTTTTATTTAATCTTCATGAATTAATATTAAGCATTGTAAATACTTTTGAATTTACGCGACTGCAAAATAAGAACAAGGTACATTATAATATTGATGAAAATGTACCCCAAAATCTTATTGGAGACCCCGTAAGACTTTCTCAAATTTTAATGAACCTGGTGGGAAATGCGGTGAAGTTTACCGAAAATGGTAATATTTATATAAATGTAGAGTTACAGGCTAAGGTAGAAGATAGAGCGATAATCTATTTTGAAGTTAAAGATGACGGAATTGGTATTCCAAAAAGCAAACAAAAATTAATTTTTGAAGAATTTTCTCAGCTTAAACCTTCAAATTATAATTACCAGGGAACCGGCTTAGGTTTGCCTATAGTAAAACGCCTATTACAGTTATTTGAATCTCAAATTCATTTAAAAAGTAAAGAAGGAGAAGGTTCTGTTTTTTGTTTTAGTTTAAGCCTCAAAGAAGATAAATCTTCAACAAAAAAAGCTGGATTTGCACACGAAGTATATTTGGATAATCTAAAGGAAAAACAAAAAATACTTATTGTAGATGACAATAGGATAAACCAGGTAGTAACGCGACGCATATTAGAGAAACAGAATTTTGAATGTGTGGTTGTTGGCAACGGGGTAGAAGCTATTGAAAGAGTTACTGCCATGGATTTTGACCTTATTTTAATGGATCTAAATATGCCGGGAATTAATGGTATGGAAACTACCCAGCGCATTAGAAACCTGAGTAAAGACATACCCATTGTTGCACTTACTGCAGTAGAAATTGAAGAAGTAAGAAATGAAATCTTCGCAGCCGGAATGAATGATATTATCGTAAAACCTTATGATATAGAACGATTCTACCAAACCATAAAGCGTAACCTAAACGCAAATTTAGAGACAAGCTCAAGGAATTAAAGTCTGTTGGCAAACTTTCCCTTTGTATTAAAGCTTAATCATATAAAATAAAAAAGCCTGGAAAGTCTTGTTACCGTATAGCTGAACTTGTTTCAGCTTCTAACATCTTAGATTCTGAAACAAGTTCAGGATGACAATTAAATCAACTTTCCAGACCTTTCTAAATTTTCCTTTTCAAGGAAATTATTTTACCATATCAAAACTACGTTTTACGAAATTGGTTAACTCTTCCCCTTTAAGCAGGTTTTGAGATAATCTCGCAAGATCTAGAGAATGCTTGATTAAGCGCTCCTGTTTCTTTTCGGTTTTGGTATTTAGAATATCAGAAATTAACGGGTGGTTGGTATTTACCACCAGATTATACATTTCTGGCATATTGCCCATTCCAAACATACCACCGCCACCGGTTTGCTGCATCTCTTTCATACGGCGCATAAACTCCGGTTGGGTGATTAACAATGGCGCAGCATCGCTGTCCATTGCTTCCAGTTGTACGGTATATTTTTCTTTCGGAATTACTTTTTCAAAGTCTCCTTTTAATTTCTCTTTTTCTTCTTCAGAAAGTTTAGAAATCTTCTCTTCGTCTTTTTTGATGAGGTTATCTACCTGATCTGAATCTACACGAACAAAAGTGATTTTCTCTTTTTCACCTTCCATTTTTTGAAGCAGGTGAGAAATAATTGGAGAATCTAATAACAACACTTTGTAACCTTTGGCTTTAGCTGCCTCAATATAGCTGTGTTGCTCGTCTTGATTAGAAGCATAAAGCACAACCAGGTTTCCATCTTTATCGGTCTGGTTGTCTTTTATTTTCTCCTGAAGTTCTTCAAAAGTGAAGTATTCATTTTCTACCGTTGGGTAAAGTGCAAACTTCTGTGCTTTTTCGTAGAATTTATCTTCAGAGAGCATTCCGTATTCAATAACGATCTTAATATCGTTCCATTTTTGCTCAAAATCCTCACGATTATTATTGAAAAGAGATTTCAATTTATCGGCTACTTTACGGGTAATGTAGCTGGAAATCTTTTTCACAGCACCATCTGCCTGTAGGTAAGAACGCGAAACGTTTAACGGAATATCTGGAGAATCTATAACCCCGCGAAGCATCGTTAAGAATTCAGGAACAATTCCTTCAACATTATCGGTTACATAAACCTGGTTCTGGTAAAGCTGAATTTTATCCTTTTGAATATTCATATCCTGCGTCATCTTAGGGAAATAAAGAATCCCGGTAAGATTAAACGGATAATCTACATTAAGGTGAATGTGGAATAAAGGTTCCTCGAACTGCATTGGGTACAATTCGCGGTAAAAACTTTTATAATCTTTATCTTCTAAATCGGTTGGCTGCTTAGTCCACGCCGGTTCAGGATTATTGATAATATTATCTACCGTTTTGGTTTCTGCTTCGGCGTCTTCAGGAGCGTCTTCCGGAAGTGGCAAAGTTTCTTCTTTGGTTCCAAATTTAATTGAGATAGGCATAAACTTGTTATACTTTACCAATAATTCCTGGATCCTTTTTTCTTCCAAAAACTCTTCGTCTTCTTCATTTATATGAAGAATGATCTCGGTTCCTCGTTCTTTTTTATCGGCATCGCCAAGTGTGAACTCGGTTGTTCCTTCACAAACCCAATGCGCTGCAGGTTCGTCTTTGTAAGATTTGGTAATAATTTCTACTTTATTCGCCACCATAAAAGCAGAATAGAAGCCAAGTCCAAAATGGCCAATAATTCCGCTGTCTTTAGCCGAATCTTTATATTTTTCAAGGAATTCCTCAGCGCCAGAGAAAGCTACTTCGTTAATGTATTTTTCAACTTCTTCTTTCGTCATTCCCACTCCCTGGTCTATAACGTGAAGTTTCTTTCCTTCCTTGTCTACTTTAACCTCAATTACCGGGTTACCGTACTTTACATCGGTTTCCCCAATATCAGTAAGGTGTTTTAGTTTTAAAGTTGCATCTGTTGCGTTAGAAATCAATTCTCTTAGAAAGATTTCGTGATCACTGTAAAGAAATTTCTTTATCAGTGGGAAAATGTTTTCTACAGAAACATTAATTTTTCCGGTTGCCATATATTTTCGTTTTTAATACTATTTATTGTTGCTTACCTACAGTCAAAAAAAATACCATTAAAACTCCGCTGACAAACTGACATAACCTGTAATTAATAAAATATAATTTCGTCTAAACTGCTGAAATTCAATTTTAATAGACAGAGATATTTTTAACAAACATTTTGTTTAATATTATGAATTAAAACTTAAACAAAGTGTATCTTTGAAAAAGAAATAAAAATTATGGCTACAGCTAAAAAAAATACAACCAGGAAAGTTTTAGATAAAGACAAGCTTATTGCGATGTATATGGATTATGTATTGGAAGAAGAAAAGCGTCCTAAAACGGTTTATAAATTTTGTAAGGAGAATAAGATCAAGGAAGAGGAATTTTATAATTTCTACGGAAGTTTTGAAGGTTTACAGAAAGGAATTTGGGAGCGGTTTTATGAGCATACCATGAATGTGATTAATAAAAGTCCTGAATTTGATAGTTTCTCTAACCGGGAAAAAATGCTCACATTCTATTATACATTCTTTGAAATTTTAACTGCCAATAGAAGTTACGTCTTGTTTTCATTAAAAGAACACGAGAGTCAGTTAAAGAACCTTCAGCAATTAAAAGGATTAAGGAAAAACGTAAAATCTTTTGCAAGAGATCTTATTCAGGATGAAAATTCAGAAAAAGCAATATCAGCTTTACAGCAATCTGAAAGAGTGTTTTCTGAAGCTACCTGGGTACAACTTATGTTCCTAATGAAATTTTGGATGGATGATAATTCTGCCCAATTTGAAAGTACCGATGTTGCAATAGAAAAATCGGTAAACACTGTTTTTGATGTATTTGATAATACACCACTGGAACGGGTTATAGATTTAGGAAAATTCCTTTGGAAAGAAAAAATGGCTTAATAAAGTCTACCCCAAATTATCATGAAAACTATAGATAAAATACCAACAGGCAAAATTGGCCGAACTTCAAAACTGGTGCAAACCGGAGTGAAGTTGGGAGGCAATTACCTTAAATATTACAGTAAAAGAGCTTTTGATTCTGAGCTTACCCGCGATGAATTAGACCAAAGCAATGCCGATGATATTTACGACAGCCTAAAAAGTTTAAAAGGAAGCGCACTAAAAGTAGCACAAATGCTTTCTATGGAAAAAAGCCTTTTACCAAACGCTTACGTAGAGAAATTTAGCCTGGCACAATTTAGTGTGCCGCCACTCTCAGCGCCTTTGGTGAGAAAAACTTTTAAAAAATATAACGGAGCTTATCCTGAAGAGTTGTACGATAAATTTGCTTCAGATTCTGTGAATGCGGCCAGTATTGGCCAGGTTCATAGAGCCGAAAAAGATGGGAAAAAACTTGCTGTGAAAATTCAATATCCCGGCGTGGCAGATAGTATAAGTTCAGATTTAGCGATGGTTAAACCTATTGCTACCAGAATGTTTAATCTTCAGGGTAAGGATTCCGCTAAATATTTTAAGGAAGTAGAAGGAAAATTACTTGAGGAAACCGATTATATTTTGGAAGTAAAACAGAGTAAAGAAATTTCTGAAGCCTGTGCGCATATTTCAAACTTAAAATTTCCAAAATATTATGAAGATTTATCCAGTGAGCGAATTATCACGATGGATTGGATGGATGGAAAACATCTAAGTGAATTTGCGAAAGAAAATAAAGATCAGGAGAAAGCTAATAAGGTAGGGCAGGCGCTTTGGGATTTTTATATGTACCAAATGCACGGCTTGAAAGAAGTACACGCCGATCCTCACCCAGGGAATTTCCTAATTGATAAAGATGCAAACCTTATCGCTATAGATTTTGGTTGCATAAAGCAGGTACCTGAAGATTTTTATGTACCATATTTTGAATTGGCGAAAAAGGAAAATATTAATAATCCTGAATTCTTCAACGAGAAATTATTTGAATTGGAAATTTTGAGGGAAGATGATTCTGAGCGAGAGATCAAATATTTTTCAGAATTATTTTACCAAATGCTGAATTTATTTACAAGCCCGTTTCACGAAGAAACTTTTGATTTTGCCGATGAAACCTTTTGGAATTCAATAACAGCATTGAGTGAAAAGTATAGTAAAGACACAGAATTACGAAAAATGAATGGGAATAGAGGCAGTAAGCATTTCCTTTATATTAATAGAACATTTTTCGGTTTATATAATTTATTGCACGATCTGGAAGCGAAGATCGAGGTTAACAAGTTCCGCGATTACATGTCATAATTGTTGGTTTTATTTATTGGTTAGGTTGTGGAAAAGCGTTATTACCAACTTTGGTAGTGGCGCTTTTCCTATTTTTAAACCTAATTGACTTCGTGAAATAAAAAAGCTGTTTGAGAAGGTTTTAAAAACGTCATCCTGAATTTATTTCAGGATCTAACAAGTTGATTACTGTACTCATGTTAGAAGCTGAACCAGTTCAGCCTGACGGAAAAAAACATCTCTCAAACAGCCTAAAAAGTTGGCTAAAATTTAGAATTTTAGTCTTTTAATTCTGCTGAAGCTTCAATATTTCCAGATTCTTCTCTGTTTTTCACATATTTCTCTAACCATTGGTCTTGTTCCCAAAGCACGTGCAAAACAGATTCTTTTGCACTATAGCCGTGACTTTCTTTTGGTAGCATCACCAGGCGAGCGGTTGCTCCCAGCCCTTTTAGCGCATTAAAATAACGTTCACTCTGCATAGGGTAAGTCCCTGAATTATTATCGGCCTCGCCGTGAATTAATAGTAGTGGAGTCTTCATTTTATCGGCATGCATAAAAGGAGACATATTATAATATACTTCTGGTACTTCCCAATAGTTTCTTTCTTCACTTTGGAAACCAAATGGAGTTAGCGTTCTGTTATAAGCACCACTTCTGGCAATTCCTGCTGCAAAAAGGTTGGAATGTGATAACAGGTTTGCCGTCATAAATGCACCATAACTGTGGCCACCCACGGCCACACGATCACGATCTACATAACCTTTTTCAGCTACGGCATCTATTGCAGCCTTTCCATTTGCCACTAATTGTTCTCTAAAACTATCGTTTGGTTGTTCATCACCTTCTCCAATAATTGGGAACGATGCATCATCTAATACCACATAACCTCTATTTACCCAGTAGATTGGCGAGCCATAATAAGGATAGGTAAAGTCGTTGGCGTTGGAAGTATTCTGTGAAGCCGAATTTTTATCCTTGTATTCTCTAGGATAAGCCCAAACGATCATAGGATGTTCTTCAGGATTTTCTTTGTCAAAATCTGCCGGAAGGTAAAGCGTTCCGTTTAATTCCAGGCCATCTTCGCGCTCGTACGTAATAACTTCCTTACTAACGTTTTCAAGACTTTTAAAAGGATTTTCAAAAGAAGTGATTTGTGTTAAGTCTTCTTTATCGTCTATATCCCTAATGTAATAATTAGGATATTCGGTAGCCGATTCTATTCTTACCAGGATTTTCCCCTCTTCAATATCTAAAGCTTCTACAAGGGTTTCTTTTTTATCGTTGTATTCAGATTGGTATAAACGTTCAGTTTCACCATTTTCCAGATCTATTTTATCGGCAAATGGAAACTGGCCTTCTTCACTATAACCTGCGCCAAGCAGAAAAGCATCTTCGTCATCCAGTTTTAAAATACTCTGGCCAAAATCATTTTTTGTGGTTACAAATCTCCCGGGATCGCTATATCTATCCTGGTAATTTCTGTCAAAAATAACTTCAGGTTCTTCTGATACATCAGATGGATTAAATACATAAGTTCTGGTATTTCTTGTATTCCACCAGTAATCATCAGCAAGAGCAATTTCATCATTTCCCCACGTAATTCCAGAAAAACGATCTTTTGTTTTTAAAATAGATTTTCCTTCACCCTTAAAGGGAGCTTCCAAAACAAAAACCTCATCTCTATAATCTACTTCTACTTCAGGATCACCTTCATCCAAAGCTTTTACATAAACCAGGCTTGCCGGTTTATCATTTCTCCATTGCACGCTTCTTCTCCCGGTTTGAGTAGACATAAAACCTTGCGGAAGATCTTCTAATAGTGGTTCGTCGTTTACCTGATTTACCAATTCTCCAGAAACTTTATAAATATTAGTTTCTGAAGGGAATCTATAATAAGGTACCAGGTAGGAAAAAGGTTTTTTGATATGATTAACCATTACATATTCTCCATTGGGAGAAAACGAAACGCTGCTATACATTTTGGCATCCATCCACTTTTCTGAAGTACCGTCTAAATTAATTTTCACCAATTCTGAACGCGCTAATTGTTCAAAATTATATTCATCATTAGGATTTTTAAGTAAATCCTGGTAAGTACGGTTCTGAGCTTCTTTCCCGTCACTTACAGAAATTGTTGGTCCGGTTGGAACTGCGGTCTCGGGATCAATTAAATCTTTACGATCCTCTGGAAGCATTTTTACTAAAACCGACGAGTTGTCTTTAAACCAGTTAATAACATCACGCATATTTGCGTTTAGGTTTGCATCGGTTAATTTTCTCGCTTGTGCATTTTTAATATCTAATACCCAAAGTTCTACGCCGGTATTTGTAGTATGGGTAAAAGCGATCTTAGATTCGTCTGGAGACCAGCTGAAATTTGATAATCTGGGATTTTCAGGCAGGCCCTGTACCTGGGTTGGCGTTTCGGCTTCAATTTCTTTTACTTCAAGATTGTTATAATAAGTTGCACGGCTGCTAATATTAGTTACAGGGTTAATTCTTAATCCGCCCAGTCTCAATTCTTCTTCGCTTAATTCAGCAATAGATTTATATTGGTCGCGATATAAAAAGATCATCATTTCCCCATCACTATCTAAAATTGTAGAAGGCGCCAGGGGTACATCTACCAAATCCAGGATCTCCTGTGGCGGTTTCTGGTAAGTTAAATTTTCCTGGGCAAAAAGCGTGGGCAAACTTAGCAATAGGCTAAAAATGCTTAAAATAATTTTTCTCATAAATTTGTGGTTTTAGGAAATGAAAATAAAAATGCGTCATAATCGCAGTCATGCTAATCTTTAGTATATTGCGGACCCATTTTTTATTAAATGCTTAAATTTAAATTCAATAAGGTCTAAATATACTAAACAATAAAATATGTATCAATCTAAAATAGCCGGAGTTGGGAGTTACGTGCCAGAAAATGTTGTTACTAATGATGATTTGGCTAAAAGAATGGATACCAACGATGAATGGATCCAGGAAAGAACGGGTATCAAAGAACGCCGACATATTAAAAAAGGCGACGGTAATTCTACCGCTAAAATGGGCGTAAAAGCCGCTAAAATTGCTATTGAGCGTGCTAAAATAGATAAAGACGATATAGACCTAATCGTTTTTGCAACCCTAAGTCCAGATTATTATTTTCCTGGTTGTGGGGTGCAGGTTCAGGAAATGTTAGATATCAAAACCTGCCCGGCATTAGATGTTAGAAACCAATGCAGCGGTTTCATCTATGCACTTTCTACTGCCGATCAATTTATTAAAACCGGAATGTATAAAAACGTTTTGGTTATTGGAAGTGAAAACCATAGCGGTGGACTCGATTTTACCACACGTGGCCGGTCTGTTTCAGTGATTTTTGGAGATGGAGCAGGAGCAGTGGTTCTAACCCGAAGTGACCATAATGGTGAAGGAATACTCTCTACACACTTACATTCTGAAGGAAAACACGCATTAGAACTTTCACTTAAAGGGCCAAGTACAGAGCACTGGGTTCCTGAAATTATTGCTGAAAATCCGCAGGGTGACGATATTCCTTATTATCCATATATGAATGGCCAATTTGTATTTAAAAATGCCATTCAGCGTTTTTCTGAAGTTATTATGGAAGGTCTAAAAGCGAACGGACTTGAAGTAAAAGATATTGATATGTTAATTCCGCACCAGGCAAATTTGCGTATTTCACAATATGTTCAGCAAAAATTTAAATTGAGTGATGAGCAGGTGCATAATAATATTCAGAAATACGGGAACACTACTGCGGCTTCTATTCCTATTGCTTTATGCGAAGCCTGGGAACAGGGCAAAATTAAAAATGAAGATATAGTGGTGCTTGCAGCTTTTGGGAGCGGATTTACCTGGGCAAGTGCCGTAATTAGCTGGTAAGAATATTAATTACTAAGATTGAAAAAGGTTATTTCGTTGCGCGAAATAACCTTTTTTGTTTTCTAAATTCTTATAGAAATTTCTTCTGAAAAATTGATTCAAACTTTCCTGAAATATCGGAACAGGTCATAAAGTCCAAAAACTATAAAACCAACCGCGAGTACCGAACCAAAATTATCGGTTTCTTCTGCAGATAGGTGGGAATAGAGTCTATAAACTCCATAAACCAGGAATAGAATTCCCAGTATTAAATACCATTTATTACGTCTTCCTCCTTCGTTGAGGTTACTCATCTGTATAATCTTTTGGGAAGGTGGTTTTAGCTATTTTCAAGGCTTCATCGTAATGATTTTTAACTACAAAAAGTTGCACCTGTCCTCGTAGGCCGCCACCAAATCCGGCTCGTAATCCTGAATCAAAATCGTTTCTAACCCGGGAAGAAATATTGGCTTTATCAAATAATTCCTGCAAATATTGCACATTGGGTTCCGAACCCGTATATACTCTTTCGTAAGATTCGTCTAAACTCATAATTAATAGTTTTTAGTCCTATCTAAAATACAAATAACAATATAGCTTAATGTGTATTTTATACTGAGTTTAACGTTCTATGCGTTATAATATTTACTTCGCCAAATAGCCGAACTAAAATTCTTTCCTTTTTTGAAGCCATAGAAAATTGAAAGTCCTGCCACCCATTTAAAAACAAAGAAAAAGATCAAAAAAAACTGGGTAGTGGTTTGTTGTGGTGAGAAAAGTCCGTCGGGAATTAAAAGTGCAATTATAAAACTTAGCACAAGTAAGAAGCCAACAAAATTCTCAAGATGTCTAAACGGCCACATTAATAATTTTCTCAATGGATGTAGGTCATTGCCCCATTTATGTATTAGGTAAAAATAATCGTTCCCCATGGGAGCGAAAAGTAAGGGATCGTCAGCATTTTCCAGTTTAAAAAGTTTAGATGGTGCAACTATTTTAAAACCTTTCAGGGTAAATTGTTGTTCCTTTTCTATAGCCTTAATCCTGCTCACGGCTTCATAAGGAATTTTACCTTTAAAATAACTGCTGTCTAAGAAACGCAGGCGATAATCAATACATAGTTTTTCAATATCTAAGAGATGAAAAATTCTATTGCTTTCTAATAGATCAAGATTAAAATGGTTATTTCCAGAATTTCCACCTTGAATCTGTTTTAGAATATTATCGTCCTTAGCGGTTTCCTGTTCAAAGATTTCCTGAACCTGTTGCAGAATATTTTCAGAAGAAACTCTTTGTTTTCGGGATTTATATAATTGCTCTTCCAGATTAGTGCGGCGCAAGCCTAACTTCAACTTCATTTTCTTTTTCTTTAGCATCTATCACTAAATTAAGTAATTAAGATGATTCATGCAATCCATTTTTTTAAGCGAATGCATGTTAAACCTTTCATAATTGGTTAAAATTAAAAACTGTTTAACTAAAATAGAATTAAATTAGACAAAAATTAGATAAGTAGGTTATTCTGAATAAATATTCACAGAATAGATTTTATCTAATAAAAACTTAAAAATAATTGTTATGAGAAAATTAAAACACTTAGGAATTCTTTGTTTCCTATTTATTGGAGGGACTTTAATGGCCCAAAACGGAGCTACAATGGTTGGTGGTGCAGAAATGTATCCCAGCAAGAATATTGTGGAAAATGCTTCACAATCTAAAGATCATACAACTTTGGTAGCTGCCGTAAAAGCTGCCGGATTAGTAGAAACTTTACAAGGCGATGGTCCTTTTACCGTATTTGCTCCCACTAATGCGGCATTTGAAAAGCTACCTTCTGGAACCGTGGAAACTTTACTAAAGCCAGAGAATAAGGCTAAACTACAAGCAGTACTTACATACCACGTAATAGCTGGTAATTTTAGTGCTAACGATGTGGTAGCGGCAATTAAAGAGGCTGACGGAAAAGCCACTTTTGAAACGGTAAGCGGTGCAAAACTTTATGCTATGATGGAAGATGGTAAAGTGAAACTTAAAGATGCTTCAGGGAATGTTGCAACGGTAACTATTGCAAATGTAAACCAGTCTAACGGGGTTATTCACGTAATTGATACTGTAGTATTACCGGGGAAATAAATTGCTAATTGAAAAAGAAAACTTAAGAGCGGCCTAAATGGCCGCTTTTGTTTGTTAATTAAATATCAATTAGGAAAGATCCTTTTTTTAATTATAAAGTAAAACTTATTTTCATTTAAAATTGAAACCTATGAAGAAATTGAAACTTTTTATTACCACAATTATGGCGGCTGCTTTTTTGATGTCTTGCGGCTCTGGAAGCAATATTTCTAAAGATTCTGCCAGAAAATTAAAAAATTACGATACCTATTCTTATTTGCCAAATCAGGACACTATTTTGAATCGGGATTATAATAATAACCGTGTACACGAGGTGATTATCTCTACCATAAACAATAATATGTCTAGCGAAGATTTTGCAATAGATAATCGTCAACCCGATGTGTTAGTCTATGTGCACACTATGTTTGATGAAAAGGTAGATGTAAATGCGAATCCTGTGTATACAAATTTCTCATATTATCGTCCGGGACTTTATATAGGGCCATATTATGAAGATTATACCTACGAGAATTATTTTACGATTCAGCGTATTGGGGCCGATGGTGCCATTAAACAAATACCTTATAAAGAAAAATCTATTGTTATAGATTTTATAGACCGCAGAACCAATCAAATCTTATGGCGTGGAACCGCCGATGAGGAAATTGGGTCAAGAAGATTAGAAAGAGATCTAAGAAATTATGTAGATGAAATCTTTAAAAAGTTTCCATAGTTTTTCTTAGCTAAAAATAAAAATTGGCTGTTTAAATGCTCCTAACGTCACTCTGAACTTGTTTCAGAGTCTAGGCTAAATTGAAACTTAATTCAAGTTAGAACCTGAAATAAATTCAGGTTGACGTAAGATGGAAATTTAAACAGCCAATTTTATATAATTACCTCAACTCAGCCTGAAGTTCTTCTTCAAATCTTTGCTGAAGCTTTTTCATCATTTTATCTACCTGCTTATCGGTTAGAGTTTTGTGTTCATCCTGAAATTTAAAACTCACAGCGTAACTTTTCTTGCCTTCAGGAAGATTTTTTCCCTGGTAAACATCAAAAAGATCAACTTCTTTTAAGAGTTTTTTCTCTGTTTTTAAGGCTATTTCTTCAATTTGATCGTAAGAAATGTTATTATTCAGCAATAAGGCAAAATCACGTCTTACGGCCGGATATTTAGGAATTGCGCTAAAATTAGTTTTCCTGGATTTTACAACGTCCAGTAAAGCATCCCAGTTAATATCGGCATAAAGTACTTCTTGCTCAATATCAAAATGCTTTAAAACCTTTTTGCGAATCACTCCAAAAGAAACCAAATTGTTTTTTGCTGAAGAAAATATAAGTCCTTCAGAAAACACATCAGATTTTACTGCGGAAGGCTTTAAATTTTCAATTCCAAATCTTTGAAAAATTGACTGAATTACTCCTTTCAATAAAAAGAAATCTGTTCTGACAGAAACTGAATTCCAACGTTCGGCATTTCGGTTTCCACTAATAAATATAGAGAGGTGTTTGTTTTCTACACGGCTACCATTAAAATCGTGATATGTTTTCCCGAATTCAAATAATTTAAGATCACTGCGTTTCCTGTTAATATTATAACTCACAGATTCTAAACCGGAATATAGCATAGATTGTCTCAAAACCGATAAATCCTGACTCAACGGATTCAGCATTTTTACATTTTGAGATTCTTTAATTTGCTCACTTAATTCTGAATAAGCCGGTGTGGTTAAAGAATTGGCCATGGTCTCGTAAAAACCCTGTCCCACCAATTGGTTCGCAATTATATTTTGAAGTTTATAATCTTCGTATTTAGAAGAATTAGCAACTGAAGCATTTAGTTTTTCACCAAATTTAATATTGTTATAACCATAAACCCTTAAAATCTCCTCAATCACATCAGCTTCCCGTTGCACGTCTACGCGATAAGAAGGAATGGTAAGTCCCATCCCGGTTTCGGTAACAT
>NZ_CAXAVR010000028.1:0-27448 GCF_963972535.1 uncultured Salegentibacter sp. | reverse complement strand
CGCGCCTGCTTTGGGAGCAGGAGGCCGCAGGTTCGAATCCTGCCACCCCGACTTTAACAAGTTATATTTTAACATAATTAAAGGGTAATTATATGGTTTTCATATAGTTGCCCTTTCTTTTTTGCTCAAATTTTAACAAACAGTGTTAAATTTTATGTGAGTTCACCGTGAGTTCACTGGGAATTTGTGAGTTTATCGTGAGTTATTTTTTTGTATTTTTAGCTTACCGATACTCCATAATTGCGTATTGGTAGTTTGACTTTCGCCTTAATTAATTGTTTCATTAAAATAACATAACGATGCGTACCAGTCAAACCTTTTCCATTTCTTTTTTTATTCGCAAAAAGAAAAAGCAACCAGCCTTAGCCCTCCTCTATGCCCGAATCACCGTTAACGGTAAATCATTAGAAATAAGTTTAAAACGAACTATTCCGGTAGACAAGTGGAACCAATCAGCCAGTAAACTTACCGGTAACACTTCTGAAAGTCGGCAGATCAATAAAAAGATTGATGAAACCAAAGCGCAATTATATAAAACCTATGATAGCCTTTTAAAAGAAGGACTGCTGGTAACCACACAAACAGTCAAAGCTAGATACCTGGGTAGTGACCAGCAACATTATACGCTTACCTATTTGATTAACTATCACAAAGAAAAGATGGATAAGGTGTTAAAATATGGTACCATGAAAAATTATACGACTACGGAAAATTACCTAAAAGATTATTTAAAAGCCCAGCATCATACTTCAGATGTTTATCTAAAGCAAATTGATTACCAGTTTACCCTGGGATTTGAAAGTTATTTACGTGTTTTGCCGGGCCTTCAAAATAATGGAGTAATGAAGCATATGGAGCGGTTCAAAAAACTAATGCGCCTGGCCGAACATTTAGATTGGATTGAAAAGAACCCCACCAAAAGGTTCAAGCTACGCTTTGATCAGGTGGATATGGTTTATTTAAACAAGACCGAGCTGGAAAAGATCAAAAACGAAGAGTTTGAAAAACCGGTATTAACTATTAACCGGGATATTTTTGTTTTTGCCTGTTATACCGGGCTGGCTTATGCTGATGCCAAAGCCTTAAATAAAAACAATTTGCAAATTGGAGTGGATGGCAATAAATGGATTTATACCCGAAGGAGTAAAACGAATACTGCTGTGAGAGTTCCATTACTCGCAGAGGCGGAACGAATTCTAAAAAGATATAAGACTCATCCTAAAATAGACGGAACGGAAAAATTGCTACCGGTTTATTCCAACCAGAAAACCAACCAGTATTTAAAAGAAATAGCTAAAGAGGTGAAAATAAAAAAACAACTGAGTTTTCATACCGCCAGGCATACTTTTGCCACAACGATAACTTTAGCTAATGGCGTTCCCATAGAAACAGTTTCCAAGCTTTTAGGCCATACCAAATTATCCACTACACAGATCTATGCACGAGTAATTGATTCTAAAATTTCTAATGATATTGATAATTTAAGAGAAAAGTTGAACGATGAAAAAACAGAAATGGTAACAGACCGTACCTTTTATTTATAAACCTTTATTAATAGAGACTTTGTAATAGTCTTGTTTCAAGGTCACCAATTCGGATTCAAGTTTTTTGTTCAAATTTTGTTTTCAAATACTGAAGAAAGTAGAAACTACTTCTAAAATAGCTTATATCTTTATTTGTCGCAGAATTTCTTCGAAACTGGGTGGATCATTTCAGGTCTAGGAATTTTGATCAACCTATTAATAAAAATTAACCTATTTGATATCCTTAAAATCCTTTGTTTTTTCCATTTTAGCTTCTATTTACCGGAAGCCGTTGAGAGCAAAGTATTTGGTCATAAATTTATCACCAATCCAAATTTATCTTTTAAAAAACTTTTGTCCGTTATACTGAGAAACTTTGGGGGCTTTGATTCAGCTGTTATTGTTTTGGTTGCCGATCATATTTTTTTATTTGCCAATGGATTTTGAGATCGAACTGAAGCGAAGAAGATATTGCTCAGCCAGTATTTCTACAGAATTAATTTCTTAATTTGTATTTATTATGAAATTACTGATTGTAGAAGATGAACCGTACCTGTTAAAAAGCCTTGAGGATTTCGCGGCCAAAGAAGGCTATTTATATGATTCGGCAGGCAACTTTCAAACAGCCCAAGAACGTGTTTATTTATACGATTATGACTGTCTAATTCTAGACATTAATTTACCGGATGGCAGTGGGTTCGAAATTCTTGAAATTCTTAAAAAAGAAGATAAGACTGATGGTGTTATTATTCTTTCTGCAAGAGATTCCCTAGATGATAAGTTAACTGGCCTCGAATTAGGAGCTGATGATTACCTGATAAAACCATTTTATTTTTCAGAACTTAATGCCCGGATAAAAGCCGTCATTCGTAGGAAACAGTTTAAAACCAATAAGCCTATCCGCTTTGCCAATATGGTAATAGATCTAGGCCAATACCTAGTGAGAATAGATAACTTTTCTACGCCAATCTCATTTACTAAAAAAGAATATGCTATACTCATCCACCTCATTAACAATAATAAACGTATTATTTCTAAAATGGCGCTCGCAGAGTACGTATGGGGTGATTATGTAGATGAGGCCCAGAGTTTTGATTTTTTGTTTTCTCAGATTAAGAACCTCAAACGAAAGCTGAAAGATGCCGGGGCACAAGTAGAAATAAATAACATCTATGGGGTAGGTTATCAAATTCAGGCTTTATGAAGCTGCTTACCTACACATCCCGCCTTCAAATGCTGTATTTCCTCGTCTTGTTCGGGATTTTTTCGATATTGTTTTATTTGGTACTTAGCTGGAATGTACTTCAAAATGTAGATGAAGTGTTGAACAACCGCAAAGTCAACTTGCTAGCTTATCTAGAAGAAAATCCTGAAGCTCCTTTTAAAGAGGATAACCCACTAGACGATTTTACCTTTTTTCCTGTTGAAAAGAAGGTGTTTCAGGAAAGCTATGAAAGCTACACTGACACTCTTATTTATGAGCCTGTTGATGATGAGTTTGATGAGTACCGAAAGCTTACAGCTTATGTGAAATTACACAATAATAACTACCGGCTGGAAATTATAAAGCCACATCTGGAAGCGGGAGAAATGATAGGTACCATTGCCATTACACTCGGCAGCCTATTTATGGGCTTGGCGCTTTCTTTTTACTTAACCCAACGTATTATCTCCAAAAAAATATGGAAATCGTTTTTTGAAATGCTCGAAAGGCTCCGGCTCTTGCGCTTTGATAAAGAGAAAATGCCCGAATTACCATCTACAAATATTGATGAGTTCCGGATGCTGAATGAAGCTGTGAATGAGCTGGTCCGAAAAAATACTGAAGTCTTTCAAAGCCAAAAGCAATTTATTGAAAACGCTTCACATGAAATGCAAACGCCCTTGTCCATTATCCAGTCAAGGCTGGAAGCACTCATTGGGCAGGCTGAACTTTCAAAGAAGCAGGCGGAAATTATTGAAGGCATTATCGGTTCAACACAACGCTTAAAAAAACTGAGTAAAACTCTGTTGCTCTTATCTAAAATCGAAAACCGGCAGTTTATCCTTTCGGAACAGGTTGATATTCAAACAATTTTATGCCGATCCATGGAATTTTATGAAGAACATAAAGCCGCCTTGAATATATCGGTGAAAGCCGAAACACGAGATAGTTTGAAAGTGCAGGGAAATATTATGCTTACGGAGATACTGATACAGAACCTACTTAAAAACGCCTTTCTGCATAATATTGAGAATGGAATGGTAAGCGTTCAAATAATGGAAAACAAGCTCATTATTGCCAATACCGGGCAAAAGCAAGAAATAGGAAAAGTATTTGAGAAGGATAAATTGTTCAACCGTTTTTACAAACAATCCAGGAATCCCAATACTTGGGGGTTGGGATTAGCCATTGCTCTAAAGGTAGCTGAAACGAGTGGATGGGGACTTCATTATTATAAAGAAGAAGGATTGCACATTTTTGAAGTGAATTTCGGGTAACCAATCAGCTTCCCAAATTTCTACAGATTCCATTCATATACTTGCATTTAATAAAATCATGAAACTATAATGAACAGAGCCGGGAACCAAATCATTCTTATTTTGCTTTTATCCTTTTTAACCCCTAAAATTGTTTTTTCACAGGTAGAAAATAAAGAAACAAATTATCCTAAGATAAAAAACTATTTTAGTATTATGCATCCTATTGCCACTATAACAAAAGACGGGAATCACTTTAATTTTGATGGCAGTTATACAGTAGGCTTTCCAGTTGGTATAAATTTTCTTCAGAGCGACAAAATAGCTTACAGTATCGAGTTTGCACCTATGATTTCTTTTAATGATCGTGCGAGTAGGGTAACCGGATTACTTTTTCACCCAGGTGTTATCTACCGAAACATTGGAGGTTTTAATTTTTTAACCAGGCTTGCATTCAATACCAACGGCCGTTATGGTTAGACCTATAATTAAAAAGGAAAAAGTAACTTATTTCCTCGCTACGCCCATTCCGTTTAGATTCGGCAATGATTTACCTTTTTCAGTAACTTTTGGTTTTCAAGTTGGAATAGCATTTTAATCATATAAAAGAAAAAATTATGGACAGAAAAGATTTTTTAAGGAACTCAGCAATTTTAGGTGGAGCAACCATACTCCCTACTAACAATGTATTTTCGCAGAATGTGACTGAAAATGGAATAGATAAGTTGGTCGACAAAAACGGTAACTTTATCCAGAAATCACTTCCTTACAACAAAACATTTTTGGAACCACATATGGACGAAGAAACCCTTCACTTACACTATGAGTTTCATCATGGTGGAGCAGTTAAAGGTGCAAACAAAGATTTGATTAAAATAAAAGAACACCTAAAATCAGGAGATTTAGACCAGGTTGATTTGTGGACACGCAAACTGGCGTATCATTTTTCAAGCCACGTGCTACATACCATTTTCTGGACAAACCTTTCCAATAAAAAAACACAGCCCAAAGCAGAACTATTGAAACAGATAGAAAAAGATTTCGGCTCATTTGAAAAGCTCCAGGTATATATAGCAAAAGTATCTAAAGGCGTAGAAGGAAGCGGCTGGGGTATTTTGGGTTATCAACCCTTTTCCCGATCGCTAACCATCTTGCAATGTGAGAATCATCAGAAACTGACCCAGTGGGGCGTGATTCCGTTATTGGTTATTGATGTGTGGGAACATGCATATTATTTGAAACACAAAAATAAAAGAGGGGATTTTGTCGATACGATTTTAAATATCATTAATTGGGATAATGTAGCAGAACGATATAATAAGGCCATAAAAATTGTTTAATGGAGCAATTACCCTTTAAAGAAGCCATAAAAGTATGGATTAGAGTAGCCATTTATAGCTTTGGTGGACCTGCCGGGCAGATTGCGGTGATGCATAAAATTCTGGTCGAAGAAAAAAAATGGATAAGTGAGGACCGCTTTTTACATGCGCTCAATTACTGTATGCTGCTGCCTGGGCCGGAAGCCCAGCAGCTGGCCACGTATATTGGGTGGTTGCTGCATAGGACGAAAGGGGGGGTAACTGCAGGTATTTTATTTGTAATACCTGGATTTGTTTCAATACTAATTCTCAGTATTCTTTACGCTGCTTACAGAGATGTTGGTATTGTCGAAGCTATATTCTTCGGTATTAAACCTGCCGTCTTAGCCATAGTTGTTGGAGCCGTCATTAAAATAGGTAAAAAGGCCATCAAAAATGAGCTCATGTTTGTTTTGGCGGCTTTGGCCTTTATAGCTATATTTTTCTTTGAGGTAGATTTTCCTTATATAATAATAGCAGCGGGATTGACAGGTTTTATTGGCGGAAAACTTTGGGAAGAAAAATTCCATGTCATTAAAGGGCATAGATTAGCTGAAGAACATAAAGACAAGGACAATAATGAAAATACATTGATTGACAGCAAAATACAACCTGTAAAGCCGTCTTTAAAAAAAACATTCAAGACTATTTTTATTTTCCTAACGCTATGGTCTTTACCACTATTGATCCTTGGACTGGTGATTGGGGTCGAAAACATTTTCTTCTCGGAAGGCTTATTTTTCAGTAAAACGGCCGTTCTAACTTTCGGAGGGGCTTATGCTGTATTAGCCTATATCGCTCAAAAAGCGGTTGAAGATTATGGCTGGTTACAATCCGGTGAAATGTTGGATGGACTGGGTATGGCCGAAACTACGCCGGGTCCGCTGATACAGGTGGTACAGTTCGTAGGCTTCATGGGGGCCTATAGATTAAGCGGCTCTCTCGATCCTCTAACAGCTGGAATTTTAGCTTCCCTGATGGTTACCTGGGTTACCTTTGTACCTTGCTTTCTATTCATTTTTACAGGCGCTCCTTATATAGAATACCTACGGGGCAATAAAAGTTTAACCACTGCACTATCAGGAATTACAGCTGCCGTAGTAGGGGTTGTACTTAATCTGGGTGTCTGGTTTGCAATCCACACCCTTTTCTCTGAGGTTAACGAAAAATATCTGTACGGAGCAAGGTGGTTGATTCCCGAATGGAGCACAGTTAATATTGGATCATTAATTATTGCTCTAATAGCCTCTTTTGTATATTTCATTTTGAAATGGGATATGTTGAAAACTATCCTGATCAGTGTTTTATCAGGTATCATCTATTTCTTCATATTTAAGGAATTAGGTTGATTATGTGCTGTAACCCTATTGTCGATAACAGCATGATAACAAAGGATATGGCACTTACGGTATGTTTAAAAGGTGTAACCGGCAATCACGACAAGGGCGGCGGTTTATGGATAAAACAATTATTATGTAGTACGGGCAAATCCACTCGAGGATAACGTGGTGTGTACAAAGTAGAAGATGGCTAACGCAGAGATTTGCCCCTTGTAGGAAAAGGAAAAACCTATGGCTTAGATGTTGCCGCTCTAGGTGATAACTGGAAGAGCCTGGAATTAATATTAAAAGTGATGATTTACCATTTATTTGAACAATAAGGAGTATTTAAAGTTAAAGATACCACCCTCACTAAAGCTGGTAAGGTGGGTTTATGGACCAAAGAAGATGCTGTAACTTACTTTGATGATTTCAGTATAAAAACATTAGATTGATTAGAAGAATTTAAATAATAAAACAAACATATTATGAAAAGTAAATACGTATTGATTTCAACAGTTTTTTTATTGCTTTCGTGCAATGGCCATGACGGTAAAAAAGAGAATGCTGACAGTTCTCGCCCATCTTCTGAAAAACAAAAGGAGATAGAACAACAGGAAGATATGGAACGGCATCCCCTGAATATTACAGCTATCCGGGAGGTTATTGGCATTAAGGGCACGGAAAACAATGGGGAATATAAAGTAGTAGTTCCCCAAAATGATCTAGAGATAATGGTTGATGGTTTTAAAATCATCCCCCCGATGGGACTAGGCAGCTGGGCAGCATTTTCTGCGATTAAAGAGGGAGCAATGGTCATGGGCGATATAGTGGTGACTGAAGATGATTTGTGGCCGGTACAACAGGAAGTAATAAGACAGGGATTGACTATTACCGCCATCCATAATCATTTTGTGAGGAATAATCCCAATGTCATGTACATGCATATTGGAGGTATGGGTGAAGAAGGAGTACTTGCAGAAAAAGTAAAAGCTTTATTCGATAAGGTTGTGGAAGTGCGTGGTGGGAATCCTGCAGCTTCCGAACCTAGTGAAGTCGAGAATACGCTGGATACTGATAGAATAGATAATATTATAGGACATTCAGGTAATCTTAACAATGGAGTTTATAAGATTACAATAGGGAGGCCAGATGTTGATCTTAGGGAGCACGGAGCTCCTGTTAGTACTTTTATGGGATTTAATACCTGGGCCAGCTGGCAGGGGACTCCAGAAAAAGCTGCTGTTGCAGGAGATTTCACCATGCTTGCCGATGAAATTGCCCCTGTTATAAAAGCCCTTGTAGAAAACGGTATTGAAGTAGTGGCAGTACATAATCACATGGTGTATGAAGAACCAAGAATATTCTTTTTACATTATTGGGGTGTGGGCCCAGCCGAGAAACTCGCCCACGGTCTGAAAACGGCTCTTAACCAGACCGGGGTGGTGAGCAAAAATGAATAATTAAATTCATTTTTAATTTAGCGAGGTATTTTAAATGAATGAGAGAGGAGACACGGGATTAATTTCCGTTACCTCTTTCCACGTAAAAATACCTACGGTTCTCGTATACTGTAATTTTTCTATTTATTCTGAATTTCCTCTAACCATTGCCAAGAGGTGGATGTCCTGTCTGGAACTTGCCGAAATAAAACTTTATGTGAGCTTTTTAATAATCCCTTGAATAAAATAGACCTATGAGTAACCCAGGCGAAATTTTCGTTATCTTTAAAAGAAAAGGATAATTATATGTCTATATACGATTACCCTTTAAAATGTTGAAATTTTCTTTAACGAAAAGGATGTTGAACTCCTATTAAATTAAAAGGTCTTAAAACCTGATTTTCCATCTGATGCCGTTCCGGAGATAACTAACAAGGGCTTTTATCAAATAAGTATCAGCCCGAAGCTTTGAATAGCGTATAATTCGTTCCTATCAGTTCGGTCACAGTTTATTATTATGGGGAAGTATTCCCCGATAGAAAGTTAACAATTACAGAAACTCACTAACATATATATAATTCCTAAATAAGTGTGTTCGTAAAACTAAGGGGGAATAGCAAGAGGGTAACACGCGAAGCGATGTTACAGATCATTAATACATTGA
This sequence comes from uncultured Salegentibacter sp., assembly GCF_963972535.1. Taxonomy (NCBI): domain Bacteria; kingdom Pseudomonadati; phylum Bacteroidota; class Flavobacteriia; order Flavobacteriales; family Flavobacteriaceae; genus Salegentibacter; species uncultured Salegentibacter sp. The sequence goes on along the minus strand of NZ_CAXAVR010000028.1, from coordinate 18,682 downwards.
AATTCAATAAATTACGAATTTAAATCCTATCATTTTTCACGTATTTTGCGACAAATGCACTCGCAACCCCCGTAAATAGGTGGTTTTTTGCGACAAATTTCACGGAAAACTGAAATTCAAACCCACTTACCACTTTTACCTCCACTTCGCAAAAGCTCCATTTCAGCAAAAGAGGTTTATTACAATTTGTCTTAGACACGAGCCAAAAAGCTTAAAATATTAAAAGAATACGATCGAAAAAGCTTTTTGACTCAAGTCCGCTAGGCGGTAACTAAAATTCACCGATCAGGTTTTCAGAATTATTTAAAAATCCTTCCTACATCACCTTACCTTTCGATGCAAAAATCAAGCTTAAAAATTAACCGGAGCGCATAAACCGCTTTGCTATTTATAGCTCCTCTATAATTTTAAAACTGAATGAAGTAGCATCAAAAGGTAATGCGATGGCGCTGGAAGAAGTAAATAAAATTGAGAATAAACCATTTCATCCTGATCTCACTATTTTTTCTTTTCGCCGGCAAAAGGAAAATGCTCCAGATGAAAAAAGTAAATTGGTTTTTGTTCTAAACTTTCCGGATTGACCAGATTCGATGCAAAATCTTTGATTTTTTTGGAGTCGGATCTTTTACTTCCTCAATAAATTAGACAGGATTCATAATCTAATTATTTGTATATTTGATTAGGTCAGAATATCAAACTGCACCAATACGTTCTATTTAAATTGTGAGTTAATCGTGAGTTCAAAAAACTAGAACTGCGTGAAACCATACAAATACTGGGGTTTTCAGCGTTTTAAAAGCGTTCTGCCACCCCGACTTAATATTAACCACTTAGAAACCTAAGTGGTTTTTTTATGTCTTAATCTTAAGTGTTGGCCCAGACTCATCCTGCACTTCGCAATTGCCACCCCGACTTTTGAATGTCAAAATGTAAAAAATCACCTAATAAAAAAGGGATTCTTCATTCAGAAAAATCCCGTTTTTGGTTTAATATTTTGTAATTCCTTAGTCTTTGTCTTCCTCGTCGTCTTTTTCAGGAATTTCTACGATAGGCTCATTATAGTCTGAATCGTCGTAATCGTCTTCATCAAAATTGGCCATAGTATTTTCAAGTCGTGTACTTACTTTAACCAGGTAAATAGTGTCTTCGGTTTTTACTTCAACCGCTTCAACTGTTTCGTTTTTTGCGTTTTTAAAGGCAATTATCTGGTCGTCATCATACCCGTCTGGATATTTCTCAACCAAAAGGCCCAGGATTTCGGGAGTTAATTTTTTGTAGTCAACAATAATTCTTTTCATAAATAAAAGTTTATGAGGATGTAGTTAGTAGGTTTTAAAAATACTGTTTTTATATTATAAATCAAGTTTTCCTGTAATATTCAAAAGCATTCCAAATTAGCGTGTTAGGTACTTTGCAATCTATCTCGGTGTTGCCAATATCTTTTAGCAGAACAAAATTTATATTTCCGTGTGAATTTTTCTTGTCGTATTTCATCAAATCTATGATTTGCTGAATGTCTTCTTCCAAAAATTCTACTTTTTCGTAAATATCCAAAATTTTAATGGTGATTTCTTTCAATTTATCTTCCGGGAAACTTTTAAGTTCTTTAGAAAGATAAGTTGCCAAAACCATTCCCACCGCAATAGCTTCGCCGTGAAGTAAAGTAGTTTTTTCTGGGTGGGTTAAAAAATAAGATTCTATAGCGTGCCCTAATGTATGACCATAATTCAAGGTTTTTCGCAATCCGTTTTCTTCCGGATCTTCGGTCACAACTTTAGCTTTTATTTCTACCGATTCTCTAATAATATCGTCAAGATCGTCTAAAGTTAGTTCGCTTAAATTAGTCACTTTTTCCCAATAGGTCTCGCTGCTAATTAATGCGTGTTTTAGGATCTCTGCCAAACCGCTTCGCATTTCGTTTTGGGGTAGGGTAGCCAGAAAAGATGGATCAATTATCACCATTTCAGCGTGATTAATTACGCCAATCTGGTTCTTTAAATTTCCCAGGTCTACACCGGTTTTTCCTCCAACAGATGCATCTACCATTGCCAAAAGACTGGTAGGTACATTTATGTAGCTTATGCCGCGTTTAAAAGTAGAAGCTATAAATCCGCCAAGATCGGTTACAACGCCGCCACCTACATTTATCATTAAGCTTTTTCTATCGGCATCTAATTCTGAAAGTGCATTCCAAACACCACTACAGGTTTCCAAATTTTTATTGATCTCACCGGCTTCAATCTCCAAAATCTCAAAATTTTCTGAAGCATCAATTTTCTGTAAAAAAGAAGCCAGGCAATCACGATGCGTATTATTATCTACTAGAATGAAAACTTTGGAAGGTTTTGCCTCTTTTAAATAAGTATTTATTTTATGAAAACCATCTTGCTGATAGTAAACCGGCCCTTTGGCTGCCATGTTGGACATAGTTCTTGACGTTTTAAACATTTATCTGATTGGGCTTCGAAAATAAGCAGAAATATTCATAATAAAATCAAACTTCAATAATTATATTTGCGCTAATTAAGACACACCCCATGATTAATAGAAAAATTTTTAATGATACTAAAACAGCTTTTAAATTAAAATCTGATTTAGAACTGGATCGTGCTATCTTTTTATTTAGCATGATGAAGAACAAGCAACTGGTAGATGCCGGTTCCTGGTTGACTAAAATTTCTTTAAAGCTACACCTGCCTGTAGAAGGACTGATTAAAAAAACCATTTTTGAACAGTTTTGTGGTGGGGTTACCGAAGATGATTGTAAGCCGCTTACCAAAGAAATGTATGCTGAAAAATTGCACGGCATTCTTGATTATTCGGTTGAGGGAAAAGAAACCGAAGAGCAGTTTGATGCTGCTTTAGATAAAAAAATGAAGTTGATAAAATTCGCTGCTAAAAGTGACGAATTGCCGTTTTCGCTATTTAAGCCTACAGGAATTGGAAGGTTTGCCATTTGGGAAAAAATCACAGAACGTATTAATTTAAGCGACGAAGAAAAGGAAGAATGGGAACGTGTTAAAGAAAGGGTTGATACTCTTTGTAAATGTGCCTATGATAATAATGTAAGATTATACGCCGATGCCGAGGAAAGTTGGATGCAACTCGCAGCCGATGAATTGATGGAAGAAATGATGAAAAAGTATAACAAGGAGAAAATTCTTATTTATAATACTTTTCAGTGTTATCGTTGGGACAGGTTGGAGTATGTGAAAAATCTTCACGAAAGAGCTAAAGAAGAAGGCTTTAAAATAGGAGCTAAAATTGTGCGTGGAGCTTATATGGAAAAAGAAAATGCACGTGCAAAAAAATATAATTATACTACTCCAATTTGCGAAAACAAGGAAGCTACAGATGTTAATTTTAATAGCGTGATGTCTTACTGTTTAGCAAACCTTAATGATATACATTTATTTATAGGGACTCATAACGAGGTGAGTAATTATCTTGCGCTGCAAAGTATGGAAGATAAAGGGCTGCCTTTAAATGACGATCGTATTTGGTTTAGCCAGCTTTATGGAATGAGTGATCATATTAGTTATAACCTGGCAAAGAAAGGATACAATTCAGCGAAATTAGTGCCTTTTGGTCCTGTACGCGAAGTTGTACCTTATTTATTAAGAAGGGCACAGGAAAATACATCGGTTAAGGGGCAAACAGGGCGTGAGCTTTCGCTTTTAGAAGAAGAAAAGAAGCGTAGGAAGGGTCAACCAACAAAACACGATAGGGGAGAACATTAAAAATTAAAAAGCTGTTTAGGGTTCATTTCAAGAGAATTATTCTAAACAGCTTTTTTTATGTCTTATAATGAAGAAAATTAAGCCTCGGTTTCTTCCATGGTGTGATATACATTTTGCACATCATCGTCTTCTTCCAGCCTTTCCAGTAGTTTCTCAACATCTGCAGCTTCTTCAGCAGAAAGTGGTTTGGTAACCTGTGGGATTCTTTCAAATCCTGAAGAAAGTATTTCAATTTCCCGGTTTTCTAATTCTTTTTGAATAGCTCCAAAATATTCGAAAGGTGCGTAAATGTGAATGCCATCTTCATCTTCAAAAACTTCTTCGGCCCCAAAATCTATAAATTCAAGTTCCAACTCTTCCACGTCAAGTCCTTCAGCATTCAGCCGGAAATTACAAGTGTGGTCAAACATAAATTCAACCGAGCCTGAAGTTCCCAGGTTTCCATCACATTTATTAAAATGAGAGCGAACATTGGCAACGGTACGGTTATTATTATCGGTAGCGGTTTCTACCAAAACGGCAATTCCGTGGGGTGCATAACCTTCAAAAAGTACAATTTTATAATCGCCCTGATTTTTATCACTCGCCCTTTTAATGGCACGCTCAATATTATCTTTGGGCATATTCACGCTTTTCGCGTTTTGAATAACTGCTCTTAATTTGGCATTGGTATCAGGATCTGGGCCGCCTTCTTTAACAGCCATCACAATATCTTTCCCAATGCGGGTAAAGGCTTTGGCCATTGCTGACCAGCGTTTCATCTTACGCGCCTTTCTAAATTCAAATGCTCTTCCCATTTATTCTGAATAAAAAATTGAAGCAAAAATATAAAAAAGCTTCCAATTCAATTTAAAAATTGGAAGCTTTAAATTTTAATGCTCTTTTTTCTGAATTTAAGCCGAAGCTTCTACTATTTCTTCAATAGCTTTTGCCAGTTTAAAATCTTTTTCGGTTACTCCATCGGCATCATGGGTAGAAAGGGAAATTTCAAGTTCATTATAAACATTTCCCCAATTTGGATGATGCTGCTGGGCTTCGGCTTCAAAAGCAATTCGCGTCATTACCGTAAAAGCGTCTTTAAAATTGGCAAACTGAAATGAAGTATGAATTGCATTATCTTTATAAACCCAGCCCTCAAGATTCTCCAGCTTTTTATTGATTTCGTCTTCGCTAAGCTTTTTCATTGTAATAATTTTTAAGGATTAGTCCTTTAAATTTAAGCAACTAAAGCCTGAATTTTCAATCTAATTGGGTTTTAGTACAAGATTAACACCTAATTCTTTATTGATGCCTTTGCGACCTGCTGTACTGAAACCTGTAAGTTTTTAGGCAGAATGTTTTCTTTAGGTAAAACCGCTAAAAACCTATCGAAATTAGAATCGTAGATATTTTTAAAAACAAGGTTTTTATAGCCTAAAACTTCACAAACCTCTTCAATAAAATCTTTTTGATGTACCAGATCGCTGCTTCCCAAATGAAAAACCCCCTGTTTTTTTCTATTGATTATATAATGAATTTGCTGGGTTACTTTTTCAATTTCAGTAACATTAATCACCACGTTTGGGAAAACTTCTATGGCTTCGCCCAAATCTATAAGCGTTTTAATTTGCTTTAATCGGGGAGAATTATGGCCAAAAACCATAGGTAAACGTAAAATGTTGTACTTATCATTTGGCAGTCTTAGCAGGGCATTTTCAATCTTAATTTTAAACCTGCCGTAAATACTTTGGGATAATGTTTTGTCATATTCATAAGAAGGGAAATTGGTAAAGGCATCAAACACATTGGCAGATGAAATAAACAGCAATTTACATTTATGAGTGAGGATGTAATTAATTATTTCAAAATGGGCGATTATTTGCGCATCAAAATTTCCCCGAACGGCAGAGATAATAATCGTGGGTTTTACGTTTTGAAGCAGAATCTCAATATTTTCAGTTTCCATATCAAAATGATGAAACTGGTAATTTTCTTCAAAAACGCGGTTTGGAGTGTGGTAAGTACCGTGGGTATCAAAAAAGGAGCATAGCTCTTTATATAAGGCGTTGCCTATAAAGCCGCTTGCTCCTAAAATTAAAATTCGTTCCAAAAACTATCCTTTATAAAAGGGCAATTTCACCTGTACGGCCGGAATGGATTTTTTTCTAACTTTTATAAAAATCTTGTTGCCAAATTTAGCAACTTCAGATGGCACGTAGCCTAAACCTATTCCTTTTTCCAGCGATGGTGACATTGTCCCAGAAGTTACTTCGCCAATAACCTTGCCATCTTCATCTTCAATTTCGTAACCCTGGCGCGGGATTCCACGTTCTTCCAATTCAAAGGCGATTAACTTTCGTTTTGGTCCTTCTTCTTTTTCTTTCTTTAAAGCTTCAGAATTAATGAAATCTTTGGTGAATTTGGTGATCCACCCCAATTTAGCTTCAATTGGAGAAGTGGTTTCGTTTATATCATTGCCATAGAGACAGAAGCCCATTTCCAATCTTAAAGTGTCACGTGCAGCCAAACCAATAGGTTTGATACCGTAGTCTTTCCCGGCTTCCATCACGCGATCCCAAATTTGATCGGCATCTTCGTTTTTAAAATAGATCTCAAATCCGCCGCTGCCTGTATAACCTGTAGCCGAAATAATTACTTTATCTATTCCAGCAAATTCAGCAACTTCAAAAGTGTAGAATTTCATATTAGAAAGATCTACATCGGTTAAAGATTGCATAGCTTCTGCCGCTTTTGGTCCCTGTATAGCCAAAAGTGAAAATTCGTCAGACATATCGCGCATCGTTGCATCCATAGTATTATGTTGCGCGATCCAGTTCCAGTCTTTATCTATGTTAGAGGCATTTACTACCAGCAAATATTTTTCAGAATTAATCCTGTATACAATTAAATCGTCAACAATTCCGCCGGTTTCGTTGGGCATTACGGTATATTGCGCTTTCCCGTCTTCCAGTTTAGAAGCATCGTTAGTGGTAATTTTCTGAATAAGTTCCAGAGCCTTATCCCCGGTAATTAGAAATTCTCCCATATGGGAAACATCAAAAACACCTAATTTTTCACGAACGTTTTGGTGTTCAATATTCACACCTCCATAAGAAACAGGCATATTATAACCTGCAAAAGGTACCATTTTGGCATTTAATTCTTTATGTCTGGCAGCTAAGGCAACTTCTTTCATTTTTCTAAAATTTGGGCAAATTTATCGATTTCACTTTGAATACAATATTAAAAAAGGCTTTTTATGAAGAATAGTTAACATAATAGGCTTAGCACGCAGTTTTATATTTAATAAGTTTCTGTATTAAACTTTTATTGGCAAAACTCCCCGAAATTTAAGTTTAGATTAAATTTTTAGAACAAAGCTTTCAGGCTTTAATTTGTAATTTTATGAATGTAATTATTCAACCAAACCAATTATGAAGATACTCTCTGCAGAACAATTAAAAGAAGCTGATGAAGTTACACTTAAGACTGAAGGAATTTCGAGTACACGTTTAATGGAACGTGCCGCAAGCCTTGTTTTTAACGAAATTCATACCCGGCTGGAAGGTGCAGATATCAATATTAAAATTTTCTGCGGAATAGGAAATAACGGTGGCGACGGACTGGTGGTGGCGCGTTTACTTCATAAATACGGTTATAAGGTTGAAGTTTACGTGGTGAATTACAGCGATAAACGATCTGATGATTTTCTTGTGAATTACGATCGCTATAAAAAAGAAAGCCATACCTGGCCTGAATTGATAAAACGAGAAGAAGATTTTCCTGAAATTTCTCCCGGTGATTTTGTGGTAGATGCCATTTTTGGAATTGGGTTAAACCGCCCCGCTGAAGGCTGGCTTGCAAAATTGTTGTTGCATATTAATGAATCTGGTGCATTTTGCCTGGCGGTAGATATGCCTTCAGGATTGTTTCCTGATAAAGTGCCGGCAGAAGATACTGCGGTGATTAAAGCAAATTATACCCTTACTTTCCAAACCCCGAAACTGGTATTTTTTCTGCCTCAAACTATGAAATATGCAGGTGAAGTACAGGTTTTAGATATTGGTTTAGATCGCGGTTATTTAAAAGAAGTTAAAGCAATGGCGCAGCTTATTGGTAAACGTGAAGCCAGGCATCTTTATAAACCGCGTGATAAAAATTCTCATAAAGGAGACTACGGCCATACACTTGTAATTGGTGGGAGTTATGGAAAAATTGGAAGTATAGTACTTTCGGCAAAATCTACATTAAGAGCGGGGGCCGGTTTATGTAGTGTTTTTGTCCCAAAATGTGGATACGAAATTTTACAATCCAGCTTTCCGGAAGCAATGGTAATTACAGATGAAAACGATAAAGAGCTCACCAATATTAAAACCGATCTGGAACCCGATGTTATTTGTTTTGGAATGGGAGCGGGGAAATCTTCTAATACGGTAAAAGCATTTAAAAGCTTACTGGGAAAAATTAAAAACCCTATGCTAATTGACGCCGATGGGTTAAATATGCTTTCTGAAAATAATGAATTACTGGATTTGCTTCCTAAAAATTCGGTATTAACGCCGCATCCAAAAGAATTAGAAAGGCTAATAGGGAAGTGGAATGATGACTTTGAGAAGATTCATAAGATTGAGAAATTCACTAAAAAATATAAGATAATTCTGGTTTTAAAAGGAGCTCATAGTTTTGTATTTAGCGGAAAACATATTTATATCAATAACTCCGGAAATCCCGGGATGGCCACAGCGGGAAGTGGTGATGTGCTTTCAGGCATAATTGCCGGATTAATGTCTCAAAAATATGAACCCCTTGTGGCAGCTATTTTAGGCGTATATCTACACGGGCTCGCAGGTGATATTTGCGCTGAAGAAAGTGGATATGAAGCTTTAATTTCGGGAGATATAAGCGACAACCTGGGGAAAGCATTTTTAGCTTTAATGAAGGACGAAAAGAAGTGATAGATTCTTCTTTTAGAATTGTTTAAAACTTTTGGTTGAATAATTCTTAAAATTTTGGTTTTAAATTTGGATTGTATCAGTAGAAATAGGAATTTTGGCCCGGAAATTAAAAGGATTCTATTTTATAGCTGAAATATTATTTTTAATCATTTATCGGAATAAAATCTAATCATTACTTATTTAATAAAATTTGCCTGAATTTACCGTAATTTCAATAAGTTCAGGATATTTCTCCATTATCTAAAATTGTAAGTTATGCAGTCTCATCATTATATCAGTTCAGCCATTTTAGACTTAGAAACCATTGAAGATATAATGGTAAATAAGAAGCAATTAGCACTTAGTGAAGAGGCTGAATCCAATATCCAGAAATCCAGAAAATACTTAAACAAAAAAATCACAGAAAGTGATACCCCGGTGTATGGAATAAATACCGGTTTTGGAGCTTTATGTAATGTAAAAATAAGTCCGGGCAAATTAACCGAGCTTCAGGAAAACCTGGTAAAATCTCACGCCTGCGGAACCGGCGATAAAGTAAATAAAGAGATTGTAAGGTTGATGCTTTTACTAAAAATTCAGTCTTTAAGCTATGGAAATTCCGGGATTGCCCTGGAAACTATTTTAAGACTTATAGATTTTTACAATCAGGATATTTTACCGGTAGTTTACGAACAGGGTTCTTTGGGAGCTTCTGGAGATCTTGCTCCGTTGGCGCATTTGGCTTTGCCTTTAATTGGAGAAGGAGAAGTTTACTTTGAAGATAAAATAATTAGCGGGGAAGAATTACTGAAAAACCAAAATTGGGAAGCTTTAAAATTGCAATCTAAAGAGGGTTTAGCTTTGCTAAACGGAACGCAATTTATGAGCGCTCATGCCGTTTACGCTTTACTGAAATCTTATAAATTATCTTACCTGGCCGACCTTATTGGTTCGGTTTCCATAGATGCTTTTGATTGTAACTTATCTCCTCTTGATGAGTTGGTTCATTTGGCAAGGCCCCATCGCGGACAAATAAAAACTGCTGAACGTATTCGTAGATTTTTGGAAGACAGCCAAATTGCTAAGAGCGAAAAGGAAAATGTACAGGATCCTTATAGTTTTAGATGTATCCCGCAGGTGCATGGTGCAAGTAAGGACACCTTGAGTTTTGTTAGAAAAACCATTAAAACCGAAATCAATTCGGTTACCGATAATCCTAATATTTTTATTGAAGAAGATAAGATTATTTCTGGAGGTAATTTTCACGGTCAACCTCTGGCCCTGGCAGTAGATTATTTAGCAATTGCGTTGGCAGAACTTGCTAATATTTCAGAAAGAAGAACTTATCAATTGGTTTCGGGGCTTCGCGGTTTACCGGCATTTTTAGTAGAAAATCCAGGTTTGAATAGCGGATTTATGATTCCGCAGTATACGGCTGCAAGTATTGTGAGTCAGAATAAGCAACTTGCAGTACCGGCTTCGGTAGATTCCATTGTTTCTTCTAACGGTCAGGAAGATCACGTAAGTATGGGGGCAAACGGCGCAACAAAGCTTTTAAAAGTTGTAGAAAATTTAAATAGTGTACTGGCCATTGAACTTTTTAACGCATCACAAGCTATGCACTTTAGAGAGCCGGCAAAAACTTCGGCAATGCTAAGTGATGTTTTAAATGAATTTAGAGCCGAAGTTCCGATATTACATACCGATGTGACGATGGCGCCTTATATAAAGTCGGCTAAATCTTTTCTTGAAAACTTTAATTTTACTGAAAATTTCTTCGATTAAATTTCGAATTGAATCCAATTTATTGCCTGGTCTAAATTATCAAAAACCTCAAAAGAATTCTGAGTTTTATAAAACTGGCGTTCTACTTTATGCGCATTTAACCGAATAAGTTCATTTTCACTTACTACGGCAATAGCTTTTAAATTTTGGGCCTGGGCAGATTCCCGGTAAACCATAGGATCTACTGCATAAGAATTTTTACGGAAAGAAATATATCCATAGTCTTTCCCTTTAAATACCTCTTTTCCAATAGCTAATAATTCTTTGTTATTTTCGGAGGTAAAGAGAAGACCTTCGTTTAATTCGGCAATTAGGATATTTTGAAAAATGCGCACCTGCCCAAATTTCACTTCCAATTTATCAGTAGTCATTAATGTAGGGATTAATTCTTTGCAAATTTAATATATTTCAGGGAATATATTAAAAAAAGGCTATTTGAAATGAATCTTTCAAATAGCCTCTTATAAAACTAATTATTCCTTAAAGCACTAAGATTCAGTTTCTTTAACTGCCTTATCAATTTTTATAGTTAATTCATTTTTCTCTTCATCGAGATCCATAAAAATCTTATCACCTTCAGCTAATTTTGAAGTTATGATTTCTTCAGCAAGTGCATCTTCTATATATTTCTGAATCGCTCTATTTAACGGTCTTGCGCCATATTGTTTATCGAATCCTTTTTCAGCAATAAAATCTTTTGCCTTATCACTTAAAGTTAATTTATAACCAAGGCTTCCAATTCTACTGAATAATTTCACTAATTCAATATCAATAATCTTATGAATATCTTCCCGTTCAAGACTGTTGAAGATCACTACATCATCAATCCTGTTTAAGAATTCTGGAGCAAATGCTTTTTTAAGCGCGTTTTCAATTACGCTTCTTGCATTTTCATCGGCTTGAGAACGCTGGGAAGCAGTACCAAATCCAACTCCCTGGCCAAAATCTTTAAGTTTTCTTGCTCCAATATTAGAAGTCATGATGATTATAGTATTTCTAAAATCTATCTTTCTTCCTAAGCTATCGGTTAAATATCCGTCATCTAAAACCTGAAGCAGCATATTGAAAACATCTGGATGGGCTTTTTCTACCTCGTCCAGTAGAATAACCGCGTAAGGTTTTCTGCGTACTTTTTCGGTAAGCTGGCCACCTTCTTCGTAACCCACGTATCCGGGAGGCGCTCCTACTAATCTAGAAATGGCAAATTTCTCCATATATTCACTCATATCTATTCGAATAAGTGAATCGTCGTTATCAAATAACTCGCGAGCCAGTACTTTAGCCAATTGTGTTTTTCCAACCCCGGTTTGACCTAAAAATATAAACGATCCAATGGGTTTGTTCGGATCTTTTAGACCCGCACGGTTTCTTTGAATGGCTTTTACCACTTTTCCAACCGCATCGTCCTGGCCAATAACTTTTCCTTTAATTTTCTTAGGAAGTTCAACCAGTTTATTGCTTTCGGTTTGTGCAATACGGTTAACAGGCACGCCGGTCATCATAGAAACAACATCAGCCACGCTATCTTCATCAACCGTTTCCTTGTGTTTCTTAGATTCTTCTTCCCATTTTTCCTGGGCTATTTGGAGTTCTTTTTCAAGATTTTTCTCGTCGTCCCTAAGTTTAGCAGCTTCTTCGTATTTCTGCTTTTTAACAACAGAATTTTTCTTTTCGCGCACTTCTTCCAGTTTACGCTCAAGGTCTAAAATCTGTTTTGGAACATCAATATTGGTAATATGCACTCGAGAACCTGCTTCATCTAAAGCATCTATAGCTTTATCTGGTAAAAAACGATCGGTTAAATACCTGTTGGTTAATTTTACACAGGCTTCAATCGCTTCATCTGTATAAGAAACGTTGTGGTGCTCTTCGTATTTATCTTTAATATTATTTAGAATTTCAATAGTTTCTTCAACCGAGGTAGGCTCAACAATAACCTTTTGGAACCTTCTTTCTAAAGCTCCATCCTTCTCAATATACTGCCTGTACTCATCTAAAGTAGTAGCACCTATACATTGAATTTCTCCTCTTGCAAGGGCGGGTTTAAACATATTGCTGGCATCCAGACTTCCTGTGGCGCCGCCGGCACCTACAATGGTATGAATCTCATCTATAAAAAGAATAATATCGTCATTTTTCTCAAGCTCGTTCATTACAGCCTTCATACGTTCTTCAAACTGCCCACGGTATTTGGTTCCTGCTACTAAACTGGCAAGATCCAGGGTTACCACACGTTTGTCAAACAGTATTCTTGAAACTTTACGTTGAATAATTCTAAGCGCTAAACCTTCTGCAATAGCCGATTTACCAACTCCGGGCTCACCAATTAGCAGTGGGTTGTTTTTCTTTCTTCTACTTAAAATTTGAGAAACCCTTTCAATTTCTTTCTCACGCCCAACAACGGGATCAAGTTTATCATTTTCGGCCATCGCGGTTAAATCCCTTCCGAAGTTATCTAAAACCGGGGTTTTAGATTTTTTGGAAGTTTTACCGGGGCCGCTGCCACCTCCGCTAAACGGATTATCTTTTGTGGCATCATCGGTATTGCTATCGTCGTCAGAAAATGATTCAGCCGTAGGACTATCCTGAAAATCAGTTTCATCACTGGCAATCATATATTTAAACTGATCTTTAACCCCATCATAATCTATCTTAAGCTTGTTAAGTAGTTTGGTGGTGGGATCGTTCTCATTTCTTAAAATACATAGCAATAGATGCGCAGTATTTATATTAGAACTTTGAAAAAGCTTTGCTTCTAAAAAAGTTGTTTTCAAGGCTCGCTCTGCCTGGCGGGTAAGGTGCAGGTTTCTTTTTTCGTTAGAAACCGCAGTAGACTCGGGATTGGCCGGGCTAAGTATTTCTACTTTGCGTCTTAAATGACTTAAATCTATATCTAAAGCATTTAAAATATCTATGGCTTTACCATCTCCATCTCGCAGCAAACCAAGCATAAGGTGTTCAGTTCCAATAAAATCGTGGCCTAAACGCAGTGCTTCTTCCTTGCTATATGCAATTACATCTTTTACTCTTGGTGAAAAATTATCATCCATCTTTATCTTCCTTTCTCTCTAATGATTTATTCAGTACAAAACTTTCAAAAATTGTACCTAATCCTATGATATTAGCTAATTGACAAAATTACTTTCAATATTCAAAGGGTAAAATAAGGAACTTATTAACGATAGCACACTAAATATTTGTTAATAAAATTTGGGTAAACAATACGCCAAACAGGGCTTGAACATCTATAAAATATGTAAATTGGCTCGTTAGATTAGAGAACTAAAATAAACTTTACAATATGGCTGAAGGAGAAAAGCTTATTCCTATAAATATTGAAGATGAAATGAAATCGGCCTACATTGATTATTCAATGTCGGTCATTGTGTCACGTGCTTTACCAGATGTTCGTGACGGGTTAAAACCGGTGCATCGCCGGGTATTGTACGGTATGTATGAACTTGGTGTACTCTCTAACCGGTCTTATAAAAAATCGGCCAGGATTGTAGGGGAAGTGCTTGGTAAGTATCACCCTCACGGTGATTCTTCTGTTTACGATACTATGGTAAGGATGGCCCAGCACTGGAGCATGCGCTATATGCTTGTAGACGGGCAGGGTAACTTTGGGTCTGTAGATGGCGATAGCCCTGCAGCAATGCGTTATACCGAGGCCAGAATGCGAAAAATTAGTGAGGATATGCTCGCTGATATCGATAAGGAAACGGTAGATACCCAGCTAAACTTTGACGACTCTTTGAACGAGCCGGTGGTGATGCCAACGCGTATTCCCAACCTTCTTGTAAATGGTGCCAGCGGTATTGCTGTAGGTATGGCTACCAATATGGCACCTCATAATATTTCTGAAGTAATAGACGGAACCGTTGCATATATTGAAAACCACGATATTGAAGTAGAAGAGTTGATGGAGCATATAAAAGCTCCAGATTTTCCTACCGGCGGAATAATATATGGTTATGATGGTGTACGTGAAGCTTTTAAAACCGGAAGAGGCCGTATTGTTATGCGTGCTAAATCTTCATTAGAAGAAATCAACGGAAAAGAGTTTTTAGTAGTTACTGAAATTCCTTACCAGGTGAACAAGGCAGATATGATCAAGAAAACTGCCGATCTTGTTAACGAAAAGAAAATTGAAGGGATTAGTCTTATTAGAGATGAATCTGATAGAAACGGGATGAGAATCGTTTATCAATTAAAACGAGATGCAATCCCCAATATAGTTTTAAATACCCTTTATAAACATACCGCTTTACAAACTTCTTTTAGTGTAAATAATATTGCACTTGTAAAAGGAAGGCCAGAGATGCTTAACCTAAAAGATATTATTTATCATTTTGTAGAGCATAGGCACGAGGTTGTTGTAAGAAGAACAGAATTTGAACTTAAAAAGGCCGAAGATAGGGCTCATATCCTTGAAGGTTTAATTATCGCTTCAGATAATATAGATGAGGTAATTGCATTAATTCGTTCTTCCAGCAATGCTGAAGAAGCCAGGAATAAATTAATTGAGCGCTTTGAATTAAGCGAATTGCAGGCAAAGGCCATTGTAGAGATGCGTTTACGCCAGCTTACCGGCCTGGAACAGGACAAGCTTCGTGCAGAGTATGAAGAGATAATGAAAACCATAGAAGACCTTAAAGACATTTTGGCGCGAAAAGAACGCAGAATGCAGGTTATTAAGGACGAACTTCTTGAGATTAAAGAAAAATATGGCGACGAAAGACGTTCTACCATAGAATATTCTGGTGGCGATCTAAGTATAGAAGATATGATCCCAGATGAACGTGTGGTGATTACAATTTCTCACGCTGGTTATATAAAAAGGACTTCTTTAAACGAATATAAAACCCAAAACAGGGGAGGTGTTGGCCAAAAAGGTTCTAATACGCGAAATGAAGATTTCTTAGAATATTTATTCTCCGGAACCAACCACCAGTACATGTTGTTCTTTACTCAAAAAGGAAAATGTTTCTGGATGCGGGTTTACGAAATTCCTGAAGGCAGTAAAGCTTCTAAAGGTAGAGCGATTCAGAATCTTATAAATATAGATCCAGACGATCGCGTAAAAGCCTTTATCTGTACTCAAGATCTTAAAGATGAAGAGTACATCAATAAGCATTATGTAATTATGGCCACTAAAAAAGGCCAGGTTAAGAAAACTTCTTTAGAGCAATATTCAAGACCTCGAACTAATGGAATTAATGCAATTACCATTAAAGAAGATGACGAATTGCTTGAAGCAAAGTTAACCAACGGGGATAGCCAGGTAATGCTTGCCGTAAGAAGTGGTAAAGCCATTAGGTTTGAAGAAGGAAAAACCAGGCCAATGGGAAGAAATGCTTCAGGGGTAAGAGGAATTACACTTGCCGACGATAAAGACGAAGTGGTAGGAATGATCTCGGTAGAAGATTTTAATTCTGATATTCTTGTAGTTTCTGAAAATGGATACGGAAAAAGATCAAGCCTTGAAGATTACAGGATTACCAACAGGGGAGGAAAAGGTGTCAAAACAATTTCCATTACCGAAAAAACCGGAAGTCTTGTTGCAATTAAAAATGTTTCAGATGATGAGGATATAATGATTATCAATAAATCTGGAATTGTAATACGAATGGAAGTTGCAAATCTTAGAGTTATGGGACGTGCAACTCAGGGTGTTAGATTAATCAATCTAAAAGGAAACGATGCCATTGCAGCCGTTGCAAAAGTACTGCACGATGAAGATGATGTTGAGTTGATGGAAGACGCCGAGAAGGCCGAAGATGCTGAAGAAAACCCAAATGGCACAACTATTGTAGACGATAGTGAAGAATAACTATAATAAAAACCAAAACAAGATGAAAACTAATATTTTTACTGTTGCGTTGTCATTATTATCGGTGGCTGCCGTTGCACAAAAAAGTGAGATTAGAGATGCAGGCGATGCCGTAGAAGATGGCAACTATGCAGAAGCCAAAACGCAATTACAAACTGCCGAGTCTATGCTCTCTGAAGCAAATGATAAATGGACCGAGCGATTCTACCTTTATAAAGGCCAGGCTTACTTAGGAAACGGAGAAAATGCTTCTCTGGAAGACCTGGAAGTTGCTGCAGAAGCTTTTCAGAAAGCCCAGGAAATGGGAAATGATGATGAAGCTATACAGGGTTTTGACCAAGTAAGAAATGCTTTAGTACAAAGCGCGATTAACGATCAAAATACAGAGAATTACGAAAGTGCTTCAGATAAATTGTATTACAGCTACCAGTTAAATAAGCAGGATACACTTTATTTATACTATGCTGCGGCTAACTCGTTGAACGCTCAGGATTACACTACAGCTTTAGGTTACTATGAAGATCTAAAAGAATTAGGTTTTGATGGTTCTGGTGTAGAATATCTTGCCACCAATGTAGAAACTGGTGAACAGGAAGTAATGCAAAAAGAGCAACGAGATTTAATGATTAAAACGGGCGAGTACGAAAATCCTCAAGACCGTAAAATTCCTACTAAAAAAGGAGAGATTGCTAAAAATATTGCTTTAATCTATATCCAGGAAGGTCAGGATGAAAAAGCAATTGAAGCTATCCAGGATGCTAAAGCAGAAAATCCTGACAATATTGCACTAATCCAGGCAGAAGCCGATGTTTATTACAGAATGGGTGATAAGGAAAAGTACAATGAACTAATGCAGGAAATTGTAAAGAAAAATCCTAACGATCCTAACGTATATTACAACTTAGGTGTAACAGCTGCAGATTTAGGCAATAACGAACAGGCTATTGAATATTACGAAAAAGCTCTTGAAATTGATCCCGAAATGACCAATGCAAGAATGAATATTGTAGTGGCAATTTTAGCAAAAGAACGTGAGTTAATTGATGAGATGAATCAGCTTGGAATGAGTAAGGAAGATAACAAACGTTATGAGGAGCTGGAAGAAGAGCGTAAAGAGATTTACGAGGAGGCTGTTCCATACCTTGAAAAGGTGATTGAAAATGATCCTGAGAATGTTAACGCAATTAGAACTACTATTAACATCTATACCCAATTAGGTGAAGACGAAAAAGCTGCAGAGCTTAAAGCTCGTTTAGAGTAATTTATCCTCTTACTTTATATTTTAAACCACCGGAATTCCGGTGGTTTTTTTATGCCGTATTTCTATTAAAAAACTGAATTTACATTAATTAAATTTCAGTATTCATTCCGGAAAAATTAAATCTACAGGAGATGAAACCAGATTTTCGATGGGATAAAAGCAACGATTTTCATTTAGCATAAATAATTTGATAACTTAGTTATAAGATAGAAATTATAATAGTATAAACTGCAGCAACTAAGCCGTGCAATATGTTATTAATCTTTACCATTAGTGCTTTAATTATTTTATCTGGCACTTTTTATAAAAAGCTGGAGAATCATTATATAACCGATCCCTTAATTGCATTAATTTTTGGAGTGATCTTTGGACCCAATTTATTCAGCTTTATTTCCCTGGAGAATAGTAAATCTTTGGATATTCTCAAAACCGCTACAGAATTTACCATGGCAGTTGCTCTTATGGCTACAGCATTACGAATCCCTTCTAACTACTTTAGAAAGCATTTCAAAACACAATCTATGGTTATTGTCTTTGGAATTTTAGGAATGTTTTTATGTAGCTCTTTACTTTTATTTTGGTTGTTGCCTTTATCGTTACCAGAAAGCTGCCTTATAGGAGCAATAATAACTCCTACAGATCCTGTGGTAGCATCTACAATGGTATCTGGTGAAAATGCAAAGAGATTTTTACCGGCAAGGGTAAGAGATACAATTTCATTTGAATCTGGGGTGAATGATGGTTTGGTCTATCCGTTAATTCTATTCGTTTTCGCTTTAATATTCCCCGCGCAAAATTTACAAAACTGGGTTTTAAAAGAATTCCTTTTTGCGACGGTTTTATGTGGTATTGTAGCATTTGTTTTGGGTAAATTATTTGGGAAACTAATGCATAAGGCCCACGGGAAAGGTTGGATGTCTAATAAAGCAGTATTGCCTTTTTCTCTGGCGCTTGCATTCTTGCTATTATCTGGTTTTAACGCTTTAGGTATGAATGGAATTTTTAGCGTCTTTATAGGAGGTTTTGCGTTTTCTTCTGAAATTTCTCAAAATGAAACCATCCAGGAGGAACGCGTTCAGGAGTCTATGGATCGCGTTTTTACTATCCCGGTTTTCTTTATTTTTGGTTTACTTCTGCCCTGGAAAGATTG
>NZ_CAXAVR010000027.1:0-27525 GCF_963972535.1 uncultured Salegentibacter sp. | reverse complement strand
TAATGCAGGGATTGGGTGTGTTTGCTAAAAATCGCTGGGTTCCATTATTTCTAACCTCTATTATTTTTGGTGGACTGCATTATTTTAATCCAGAGGTAGGCCAGCTGGGAGATATAATTATGATTCACTACATAGGCACAGGATTTATGTTGGGAATTATGACGCTAATGGATGAAGGTCTTGAACTGGCGCTTGGTTTTCACGCAGCTAATAATTTGGTTGCGGCACTACTGGTTACTGCCGACTGGACTGCTTTCCAAACCGAATCTATATTTAAGGACGTTTCTGCGCCTATAGCAGGTTTTTGGGATGTGGCCATTCCAGTATTTATAATTTATCCGCTTTTTCTTTTCATTATGGCTAAAAAATATGGCTGGAGCAATTGGAAAAATAAACTTTTCGGAAAAGTAGAAAAACCCGAAACCTTAAAACTTTCAGAAGAAAGTTAAATTTATCATTACAATTTGCTAACTTTCAATATGGAGAATTGTAACATATTTGGTTTTAAATATGGCAGATAAATACAAAGTACCGGAAACTCATCCCGATTTTAGGCTTAATAAACGTCATTATACCAATGCCGAACTGCATTTAGTGGCCTATAGCTTTATAAAAGAAGGGGAAGCTTTTGAAGAGAAAATAGGAAGCTTTTTATTAGACTGGATAAAACCTTCAAAATATGTTGAGGTAAAAACTTCGGGTTCTACCGGAAAACCAAAAACTATAAGGATTAAAAAAGAGCAGATGATCAACTCTGCCATTGCAACTTCCCGTTTCTTTGACCTCCCCGAGAAAACTACTGCTTTACTATGTTTGCCCGCTACCTATATTGCCGGGAAAATGATGCTGGTTCGGGCAATGGTTTTGGGTTGGCAATTAGATATGGTGCCACCTTCCTCAAATCCTTTAGACCAGGTTTTTAAACGTTACGATTTTTGTGCAATGACGCCGTTTCAGTTAGATAATTCGGTTGGGCGCCTGCATCTTATAAAGAAACTTATTGTTGGCGGTGGTGCGGTTTCGCCCAGGCTTCAAAAAATGGTAAAAGAAGTTAGCACCAAGGTTTATGAAACTTATGGAATGACGGAAACCGTTACCCATATTGCCGCAAAAAGACTAAATCCATCAAAAAACAGGAAAAAATCCCGTCCTTTTAAAGTTTTGCCGAATATTAATATTTCGCAAGATGATAGAGGTTGTTTAGTAATTAAAGCTCCTAAACTTTCAGATGAAATAATTACCACTAATGATGTGGTGGAGATTCTTACCTACAAGAAATTTATTTGGAAAGGGAGAATAGATAACGTGATCAATTCTGGCGGCATAAAACTTCATCCAGAACAAATTGAAAAGAAGCTTTCCAAAATTATAGATCAGCGGTTATTTGTAACGGCAATGCCAGATGATTCCTTAGGTGAAAAACTGGTGCTGTTTGTTGAAAATGAATTTTCAGAAGATTTTCTGCAAAAACTAGAAAGAGAGATTAATGAATTAAAAAGTCTGGAGAAATACGAGCGGCCTAAAAAAATCTATTTTATAGAAAAATTTGAAGAAACGCATACGGGTAAAATTCATAGAGAAAATACCTTTAAAAGCAAGGTAAATTAATTCCATATGAATAAAAAAAAACCTGCAGCATTAAATAATCTGCAGGTTGTTGAATAAACTAGTTTTCTTATTTATTTTATATAAGCAGAAGTTATGTAAAATTCCAGTTCGTTAACTTTTATTTTTTCCAGCGCAATATTCTGTTTTAAATTCTGCCACTCGTTTGTAGGATAAATTCTAATTTCCATTCCATCAACCAAAATATCTACCGGCATTTTAAAATCTTCAACCTCGGCTATCCATCTCGCCTGGGTTTTACCTTCTTTTTTTCTGAATTCAAGTTTAGGCAAATCAGAATGCCGTAAATATTGATCAAAAATAGGTTGTAAATCTACTTCAGTTGCCTTATTAAAGAAGTTCTCTGTAGTTTCGGTATCTATAATTTGATGTTTGTAGGTTTCGGTGTAATCTTTTAGTGTTTTCCACCATAATTCATCATTATCATAAATGCTGCGAATGGTATTTAGTAAATTGGCACCTTTAAAATACATATCACCGGAACCTTCACTATTCACACCATAATCACCAATAATTGTTGCGTTATTCCCGAGTCCGCGGCGCGTGCCTTTTAGATATTCGAGGGCTTCTTCTTTTCCCCAGCGGCACTCTACGTAAACAGCTTCGGTATATGAAGTAAAACCTTCGTGAATCCACATATCGGCAATATCTTTTGCGGTAATACTGTTGCCATACCATTCGTGACCCGATTCGTGGATAATGATGTAATCCCATTTTAAACCAATCCCGGTCCCGGAGAGGTCGTTGCCTAAATAACCCATTTTATATTCGTTTCCGTAGGCTACTGCACTTTGGTGTTCCATCCCCAGGTAAGGAGTTTCAATTAGTTTAAATCCATCTTCCACAAAAGGATATTCCCCGAATTTTTCATAAAAGCAATCCATCATTGGTTTAACTTCCTTGAATTGCTCTTTGGCTTTTTCCAGGTTGTAAGGCAAGACATAATAATCGAGATCTAGATCACCATACGAATCAGAGAAATGCTCATAATTCGCAATATTGATCATTACGTTGTAATTATTGATAGGATTAACGGTTTTCCAGCTCCATTCTGTAAAACCATTTCCTAAATCTTTTTCACCTAAAAATTGCCCGTTAGAAACGTTCATCAATCCGTTTGGAACTGCGATATCTAACTGAACTTCTTCCGGCTCGTCACTTTGATGGTCTTTATTTGGATACCAAAGACTGGCACCGGTTCCCTGTACGGCAACACCAATCCACGGATCTCCATTATCGTCTTTGTCCCAAACAAAACCGCCATCCCAGGGCGCATTTTTTGCTACAATAGGTTTTCCGGAATAATAAAATTGAATATCTCCTTTTTCATTGGCTTTTACCGTTTCTTCCAACTCGATAAATACCGCATTATGTTTACGTTCAAAAGCTAAAACTTCATCATTCTGAAGAATAGAATCCACCTGCATGTTTTCAAAAAGGTCTATTTGAATGGTTGAAAGATCATCTTCAGCAATAAAACTAATAGTATTTGAACCTGAAATAAATTGCTTTTCGGGTTCAACTTTAAGCTTTAAATGATACTTCTGAACATCGAAAGCACGTTCAGGTCTTAACGATCCTCTAAGTGAATCGGCTTCAGTATAGTTACCTTCTTTGTTGCTTAAAACCTGGGCGCAGGAAGTATTAGATGCGGCAATGAAAACGGCCAGCATTAAAACTAAATTTTTCATTTTTATTTCTGAAATTATGTTTGAATTACTCCTAAATTAAAGTCTTTTTCAATAGGCGCGTGGTTGGCGGCTTCAATTCCCATAGAGATCCATTTCCTGGTATCTAAAGGATCTATTACGGCGTCTGTCCATAGACGTGCAGCAGCGTAATAAGGCGAAGTTTGTTCATCATAACGTGATTTTATCGCCTCAAAAACTTCTTTTTCTTTTTCTTCATCAACCTTTTCGCCTTTTTTCTCCATTGCAGCCGTTTCAATTTGCGCTAAAACTTTTGCTGCTTGTGTTCCTCCCATTACTGCAAGCTCGGCACTAGGCCAGGCTGCGATAAGTCTAGGGTCGTAAGCTTTTCCGCACATGGCGTAATTTCCTGCACCATAAGAATTCCCCATGATAATGGTGAATTTAGGCACTACAGAATTACTAACTGCGCTCACCATTTTAGCGCCGTCTTTAATAATGCCGCCGTGTTCACTTTTGCTGCCTACCATAAATCCGGTAACATCCTGAAGGAAAACCAACGGAATTTTTTTCTGGTTGCAATTTGCAATAAAACGAGTTGCTTTATCGGCTGAATCTGAATAGATCACACCGCCAAATTGCATTTCTGTAGGTTTCGTTTTTGATGCCGTAGTTTTTACAATTTTACGCTGATTAGCAACAATACCCACGGCCCAGCCATCTATCCTGGCGTAGCCGGTAATAATGGTTTGGCCATAACCTTCTTTATATTCTTCAAATTCTGAACCATCTACCAAACGGGAAATAATTTCCCGAACATCGTATTGGTCGCTGCGTTTTTTAGGAAGAATTCCGTAAATATCTTCCTGATTTTCCTTTGGTTTTACAGCTTTTTTATGACTAAATCCGGCTTTATCAAAATCGCCCATTTTATCCATAATATTCTTTATGCGGGTAAGCGCGTCTTTATCGTCTTTCGCTTTATAATCGGTCACTCCACTAATTTCGCTATGTGTAGTAGCACCGCCCAGGGTTTCGTTATCTACAGATTCTCCAATGGCGGCTTTTACAAGGTAGCTTCCGGCAAGGAAAATACTTCCGGTCTTTTCTACGATAAGTGCTTCATCACTCATAATTGGAAGGTAAGCACCACCTGCCACACAACTGCCCATCACCGCTGCAATTTGGGTGATTCCCATACTGCTCATCACAGCGTTATTTCTAAAAATTCTTCCGAAGTGTTCCTTGTCAGGAAAAATTTCATCCTGCATTGGTAAATAAACTCCGGCGCTATCTACAAGATAAATAATTGGCAACCTGTTTTCAATCGCTATTTCCTGCGCTCTTAAGTTTTTCTTTCCGGTTATAGGAAACCATGCTCCTGCTTTTACTGTAGCATCATTGGCAACAACAATACATTGTTTCCCTGAAACATAACCTATCTTAACAACAACACCTCCCGAAGGGCAGCCCCCGTGCTCTTCGTACATTCCTTCGCCAGCAAATGCCCCAATTTCAATAGCATTGGATTTATCGTCTAATAGAAAATCAATACGTTCGCGGGCGGTCATTTTTCCTTTGGCGTGGTGTTTTTCAATGCGCTTTTCACCACCACCGAGCTTTACGCGTTTAAGTTTATGATTTAATGAAGAAACCAGGAGTTTGTTATGGTCTTCATTTTTATTGAATTTCATATTCATATATTATGATTTTTTATTCCTGAAATTAGAAATATCTTCTAAATAGGTAGATATATTATCAAAATTTCAGTAAATTTTAAATTTGCAGCCGTCTTTTGGCTAAAATACAAAATAGCGTGAATTCTAGTTGTGGTTTGGGAATGTAAAATAGCCGATATTTGTATAAAATCTTTAATATGGGAATGAATAAGAATACCATTTTCGCCTGGACATCTTTTGCTTTGTTCATTATTGGTGCCGCTATTATTTTATTGGGTGTGCTTAAATATCGAGATTACGCCATTGGTTTCTCGGTCACGGGAATTGGATTTTTTGCCATTTCCTGGGCGTTTAACGCATTAAAAGGTAGAATTTAAGTCAATTATATGTCAGATTCCGCAAGTAAAAAACAATTAATTAAGCATTTAGAAAGAGGTGAAGCTTTTATGGCTTTAGAAGACTTTATCGATAAAATTCCTTTTGAAAAATTAGGAGAAAAGCCTTGTAATTTACCCTATTCCTTTTACGAGCTTTTCTATCATATCTCTTATGCTCAAAAGGATATTTTGGAATATACTACTTCTGAAGCTTATAAAACCTCAAAATGGCCCGACGACTATTGGCCGAACGAATCGGCTCCCCAAAGTAAAGAAGACTGGGGAAAATTAAAGAAAGATTATTTTGAAGATAGGGAGCGTTTTAAAAATTTTATTTTAGATGCTGACATTGATTTAAATCTTCCGGTTAAAAACTCTGACAATCATAGCTTACTGCGGGAAGTTATGCTGGTTATAGAACATACGGCCTATCACACCGGGCAAATGTTAATCATCTTGCGCTTACTTGGCCTTTATAAATAATCAAACCGAATTCTGACTTTAATTTCAGATATTTGCAAATCTTAAAATAGCTTAAAAAATTCATTATGGCAGACGATAAAAAAGTGATCTTTTCAATGTCTGGGGTTACCAAGACTTATAAAAATGCGAATACCCCGGTTTTGAAAAATATATACCTTAGTTTTTTCTACGGTGCAAAAATTGGGATTCTTGGTTTAAATGGTTCGGGTAAATCTACTTTACTTAGAATCATCGCCGGCGAAGATAAAAATTACCAGGGCGATGTGGTTTTCTCTCCTGGCTATTCCGTTGGTTACCTTGAACAGGAACCAAAGGTAGATGAAGATAAAACCGTACTGGAAGTGGTAAAAGAAGGAGTTGCCGAAACGGTGGCCATTCTTGATGAGTACAATAAAATTAACGACCAGTTTGGATTGCCCGAGGTTTATGAAGATGCCGATAAGATGCAGAAGCTTATGGATAAGCAGGCTGCGCTTCAGGATAAAATTGATTCTTCTAACGCCTGGGAACTCGATACAAAACTGGAAATTGCAATGGACGCTTTAAGAACCCCTGAAGCCGATAAAAAGATTTCGGTGCTTTCAGGAGGAGAAAGAAGACGTGTGGCGCTTTGTAGACTCTTGCTTCAGGAGCCAGATATTTTACTCCTTGATGAGCCTACCAACCACCTTGATGCTGAATCTGTACATTGGTTAGAGCATCATTTAGCACAATACAAAGGAACGGTGATCGCGGTAACTCACGACCGTTATTTCCTGGATAACGTAGCCGGTTGGATTTTAGAACTGGACAGGGGCGAAGGAATCCCATGGAAAGGAAATTATTCTTCCTGGTTAGACCAGAAGTCTAAACGTATGGCGCAGGAACAAAAACAAGCCAGTAAGCGTCAAAAAACCTTAGAACGAGAATTGGAATGGTCTAAAATGAATCCTAAAGGACGTCAGGCCAAGCAAAAAGCACGTTTAAATAATTATGATAAGTTGTTGAGCCAGGATCAAAAGCAAATGGATGAGCAGCTGGAAATTTATATTCCTAACGGTCCAAGGTTGGGAACCAATGTGATTGAAGCCAATGGAGTGAGTAAAGCTTTTGGTGATAAATTGCTTTATGAAGATTTAAATTTTAAACTTCCGCAGGCTGGAATTGTTGGAGTAATTGGACCCAACGGTGCTGGTAAAACTACGATTTTTAAAATGATTATGGGTGAAGAAGAGCCTGATAAAGGAAGTTTTGAGGTTGGTGAAACCGCAAAGATTGCTTATGTAGACCAGGCGCATTCTAATATTGATCCTGAAAAAACTATTTGGCAGAACTTTAGCGATGAGCAGGAGTTGGTTATGATGGGCGGTCGCCAGGTAAATTCACGAGCTTATTTAAGCCGATTTAACTTTAGCGGAAGTGAACAAAATAAGAAAGTAAATATGCTTTCTGGTGGAGAAAGAAACCGACTTCATTTGGCGATGACGTTAAAAGAGGAAGGAAACGTTCTACTACTCGATGAGCCTACCAACGATTTAGATGTAAATACGCTACGAGCGCTGGAAGAAGGTTTAGAGAATTTTGCCGGCTGTGCCGTGGTTATTTCCCACGACCGTTGGTTCCTGGATAGAATTTGTACACATATCCTGGCTTTTGAAGGAGATTCTCAGGTTTATTTCTTTGAAGGAAGCTTCTCTGATTATGAAGAAAACAAGAAAAAACGTTTAGGTGGAGATATTATGCCAAAACGTATTAAGTACAAGAAGTTGGTGAGATAATTTTTTTAATCTCGCAGAAAAAAACGTCATTCTGAATTTATTTCAGAATCTAAGATGATTAATTTTCATTCAAGTTAAAACCTGAAACAGGTTCAAGATAATAAATAAAAGAGGCCTCACAGATTTTTTAATCTTTTGAGGCCTTTTTATTTAAAGTTTTTTAAACTCCAGAACTGAGATTATTCTTTCTCTGGTTTCTTTTCCTTCTTGGGTGGCATTGGGCCGCGAAGGTGAATTATGAGTCCGTTTAGGAAGTTTCGTAGAAATTGATCGCCGCACTCTACATATTTTGGATGATCTTCGGCTCTAAATATTGCACCTAATTCACTTTTAGTTACTTTAAAATCTACCAAAGCGCAAATTTTTACAATATCGTCGTCTCGTAATTTATGAGCGACTCTTAGTTTTTTAAAAATATCGTTGTTTGTTAATCCCATAAGGCAAATTTAGCTTTTTCCTGAGTTTTGCTTTTAACTTTTCAGGTTTAATTGTTTTTCAATTGCGTTTATTTTTTTGAGATCCGCATCATTTTTAATTACAGACTTTGCATCGCCAAACAGGTTTTTGGCTTCAATATCTAATACTTCATAATATTTTGCGTTAACTGCTTTTTGAGATTTCAGATAATAAAATAACATGCCCAGTTTTTGGATAATAATTATATCGTGTTTACAATAAGCTCGTATGGGTGCTAAAACCTGATATAAAAGTTCTTCAAAATCTACACTCCGCATCTTGATTAAAACTTTTTTATCTGCCTTTAAAAATTGCCTGTCTTGTTTTTGCATTCGTAAAGCCAAAAGTTCGGCTAAATAATCCAGCGCGTTAAGGGCAGTGCCGGGATCGTTAATTCCGGGAGACATTGCTTTTACAATAACCTCGGTAATTTGTTTAAATGCGAGTACATAATTGGTGTTTACTAACTCGCCGCGGGCAAGGCTAAAATTAGAAAGTACCTTTTTTAAGGTTTCATCGTCCAATTTTTCTTTAGATTTTAAAAGCGGAATTCCCTTTAAAATAAAAATTCCTTTTACAGGAAGAATCTCAAACTGGGTGTCTTTTTCGTTACAGATATCTAATAAATTATCTGAAGATAAATTCTGAAAATAGCCACTTTTTTCTGAATGGTACTCGTACCATTCTTTCGTGTCAGGGAATTCCTGATCTTCGTTTTCTTCAGTTTTCAGCAGAAAATTTAAACGTGTTTTTGCCTGTCTAAAAATGCGATCCAGGATATTGTTAATCTGTATGCTTTGCGAAATATTATGAATAAAATAAATAAAGGCGCCAATACAAATCACGGTAAAGATAATTCCGACTAATACCGAAAAACCTGGGGTTTGATAAGAGTCCCCTTCGGGCTGAATAGAAACCGCCACGAAAATACAGTAGAGTATAGTGGCCAGGTAGATTCCTAAAATAACCTGATGATTTTTATCAGAAATAAGTCCGGGAAGCAAGCGGGGAGAATAATTACTCGCCGCCTGATTGAGTAGAACCATCACCATAGAAAAGCTAAAAACCATCATAGAAATAAGTCCGGTAATGCAGGCGGTTAATATGCTAAGTGCGGTGTTGCCATTATCTACCACCAGCATTGGGATATGATCTAAGAGATACCGGGATACACCCTGATTTTCTATATATATAAGCGCGAATGCTATTAGGAAACCAAAAATTGCAAAAACACTGGGATAAAAAGCAATTTTACTTTGCAGGTTGGAAAGGAGAATATAAATGCGATTGAAAAAATACTTCATTTAATTTTATTGGAAAGTTACTCAAAAGTCAATAGAAATAAGCTTCTTTAATTTAATTGACAAATTGTCTGTTTAATTATGAATAAAAATGCCAAAAAGACATAAAATTAAGATTGGAATTTAAATTGCTAATAATTTATCAGAAATAATAAAATTAAAGTCTAACAAAAACATAAAAGCTATGAGTTTAATTAAAAGAAATGAGGCCAATTGGCTGCCATCGGTTTTTGACGATATGTTTAAAACCGATTGGTTAGGAGGAACTACAAATGTTAACAGTATAGGAACCAGTATTCCTGCTGTAAACATTCAGGAAACCGAAGACAACTTCAGCGTTGAAGTTGCTGCACCGGGTAAAACTAAAGAAGATTTTAATATTGAGCTTGATAATGATGTATTAACCATTTCTTCTGAAGAGAAAAAAGAAAATGAAACTTCAGAAAAAAATGGAAGGTACACCAGGAAGGAGTTTAGCTATAGCACATTTAAAAGAGCTTTTAGTTTACCAGATTCAGTAGACAGCGAAAAAATTTCTGCTTCTTATAAAGATGGGGTTCTTATTATAGAACTGCCAAAGCGGGAAGAAGCTAAAGTACAGGCTAAACGAATGATTGAGATTTCGTAATTTAGATAGTTAGTTTGATTAGTTAAAAAAACGTCCCTAACCGGACGTTTTTTTTATGCTGATTATTTAGGTATTTAAAGTTTCTTTAAATCGTCTAATTATATTTATATGGAAGATATATACGCAATTGAATTTTTATGCGTTAAAAAGAAACCGGGAACTCTATTATTATTTTAGATAATTGATATATTTACCCGCGAAGAACAGACCTATAAATCTATTTTTATGAACAGATATTTTCTACTGATTATTATTAGCATTTTTTGCGTGTCTTTTACTCAGGCCCAGGAGTATAGTTTTGGGATAAAAGGTGGTGGTAATTATGTCATGGGAGGCGAATTAACCGGACTTGATTCTGGGGAAGGATTTAACTCAGATACCTTTAATGCTGAATCGCAGTTTGGTTTTCACGCCGGTATATTTTTTGAATTGAATTTCGATAAATTCTTCGTTCGTCCTGAAATAATTTACAATTCTATGGAAACTGTATTTCCCTTTCCAAATCAGAATTCTACCTATGCTGTAGAAAAATTAAGTATTCCATTATTATTTGGCTATAATATATGGGGCCCTGTAGATGTTTATGCCGGACCTGCATACCAGAATATAATGAATGCAACTCTTGAGGGTACCGAGCCATTAAATCAAACTATTGTAGCACAAAATACTCCACTCGCGGCTCAGGCTGGAATAAAGGTGGGGTTTGGAAGATTTGAAATTGATCTTCGTTATGATAGAAGTTTAGCTTCAGCAGAAATTCAAGATGTAGATATTAATAATGGAGATTACGGTGTAAACCGGGCAGAATTTACAGACACCAGGTTAAATCAATTCCTGCTTAGCCTTAGCTTTAAAATAGGCGATAGCGAAAATAATACCGGGCGAAGAAGAGGTGGAGGATGTTATTTTTAACCGAAAAGTAAAAAGTAGATATCAAGCCTTAATTGTTAATTTTTCAATTAAGGCTTTTTTTATGAGAATAATCATAATATAAATGACTTAAAATCATTAAATTGATAGGTATATTTGCATGCCTAAATTTATTAAAATGAAAGACCTCTATTCCATAAAGCCAAAAAAGCGCAAACGTCTTATTTTATTGTTAAGTGCTTTTTTTGCACTCTTGTTAATTACCGAATTTATTGAGAAAAGGAGTTTGAAAAGCATAGATCAGGATTTTTCTTCTCTTTATCAGGATCGTCTTCTACCTGCATCCCAAATTTATGAGCTTTCTGAAATTCTCCATGAAAAAAGAATGCTTTTTGAAAATATTAAGGACAATGGAGAGTATAATGCGGCTTTCAATTTAAACGAAATTAAGACTTATAATTCTAAAATGGATCAGGTTTTACAAGATTATAGTCAAACCTATTTAGTAGAGCGGGAAGAGGTTTACTTTGAAGATTTCCAGAAGCATTATAAAGAATACCTGGTTTTGGAAAACACCATTCTTGAAAATTTAAGGGAAGAAGATTTTACTACTGCCAGCTATCTTATTAATAAAAATGCGAACGATTATTTTAAAGTCTTAAACCTGGATTTGCATAATATTGCCAGCATTCAACCGGAAGTAGGGCAACAATTAATGGCACATTATAAATCCAGTTCGGGAATCACTTCATTACTCTATTATTTTAAAATTGCATTAACCATTTTAATCGGTGTTTTTGTACTTCGTCTTTTAGGTTTAGAAAAGCTATTACGTCAACCCAAACAGCAATTTGAGCTGAATTAATATTGAAAAAATTCAAAAAAAATAAACCCCATAATTTGATAATTATGGGGTTAAATTATTACCTGATTTTTAGTTATTAAATATCAAAACGATCTAAGTTCATAACCTTATCCCAGGCTTTCACAAAGTCTTTTACAAACTTTTCCTGTGAGTCGTCACACCCGTATACTTCTGCTAAAGCACGAAGTTCAGAATTTGATCCAAAAATAAGATCTACTCTTGTGCCGGTCCACTTCACTTTTTTACTGGTACGGTCGCTTCCTTCAAATTCGGTTTGAGAATCTGATGTTGCTTTCCAGGTGGTTCGCATATCCAGAATGTTCTTAAAGAAATCGTTGGTTAACTGCCCTGGACGATCTGTAAAGACCCCGTGTTTAGAGCCGTCAAAGTTTGTATTTAAAACACGCATACCTCCAACTAAAACAGTCATTTCTGGTGGGGTTAAGCTTAATAGCTGAGCTCTGTCTACAAGCATTTCTTCAGCCGAAGCTGAAATATTATCCCTGTTTCTCGCATAATTTCGGAAACCGTCAGCATTAGGTTCTAAGGGTTCAAAAGCTTCCACATCGGTTTGCTCTGCCGTGGCATCGGTACGTCCTGGGGTAAATGGGACCCCAATATCAAAACCGGCATCTGCTGCAGCTTTCTTAATAGCCACGCAACCTCCAAGGACAATAAGATCTGCAAGGGAAACCTTTTTGTTTCCGGTTTGCGCATCATTAAATTCTTTTTGAATATTTTCGAGCTTGGTGATTACCTGTTGCAATTGTGGCGGATTGTTAACCTCCCAATGTCTTTGTGGTTCAAGCCTAATACGAGCACCATTTGCACCACCGCGTTTATCTGAATTTCTAAAAGTAGAGGCCGATCCCCAGGCGGTAGATACCAACTGCGATACCGTTAACCCTGAATTAAGGATTTTTTTCTTAAGTTCTGCTACGTCTTTATCATTAATTAATTCGTGATCTACTTTTGGTACAGGATCTTGCCAAATAAGCTCTTCTGAAGGAACTTCAGGGCCCAGATAGCGCGAAAGTGGTCCCATATCACGGTGGGTTAATTTATACCAGGCTTTAGAAAATGCTTCTGCAAATTCTTCAGGATTCTCGTAAAAATTTCTGGAAATCTTCTCGTATGCCGCATCTTCCTTTAAAGATAAATCGGTAGTAAGCATAAAAGGAGCGTGACTTTTAGAAGGATCGTGTGCATCTGGAATTGTACCGGCACCAGCATTATCTTTTGGTTTCCATTGGTAAGCTCCACCTGGTCCTTTAATGCATTCCCAGTCATATTTAAATAAATTGTCAAAGAAGCTGTTGCTCCATTTGGTAGGGGTATTGGTCCAGGCTCCTTCAATTCCACTGGTAATGGTATCTTCAGCATTTCCTTTTCCCATACTATTTTTCCAGCCTAACCCCATTTCTTCAATAGCACTGCCTGCAGGTTCTGCACCAACATATTGCTCTGCGTCTCCGGCACCGTGGGTTTTTCCAAAAGTGTGGCCTCCGGCTATAAGTGCAACCGTCTCATAATCGTTCATCGCCATGCGTCCAAAAGTTTCACGAATATCTTTGGCTGCTGCAACCGGATCGGGATTTCCGTTAGGTCCTTCCGGGTTGACGTAGATAAGCCCCATGTGGGAAGCTCCTAACGGACTTTCTAATTCGTTGTTTTCAGAATACCTTTCTTTATTTCCCAGCCATTCACCTTCAGAACCCCAATAGATGTCTTCTTCCGGTTCCCAAATGTCTTCGCGGCCACCACCAAATCCAAAGGTTTCTAATCCCATAGATTCCAGGGCGCAGTTTCCGGTAAGGATCATAAGATCTGCCCAGGAAATTTTTCTTCCATATTTTTCTTTAATTGGCCATAGTAAAAGTCGGGCTTTATCCAGGTTAGCATTATCTGGCCAGCTATTTAATGGGGCAAATCGCTGTGAACCAGAACTGGCACCGCCGCGACCATCACCTATACGGTAGGTTCCGGCACTATGCCAGGCCATACGTATAAAGAAAGGACCATAATGACCATAATCTGCCGGCCACCATTCCTGGGAATCTTCCATTAACTTAAAAATATCTTTCTTAACAGCTTTTAGGTCCAGGCTTTTAAATTCTTCGGCATAATTAAAATCTTCGTCCATAGGATTGGACAAATTGGAATGCTGTCTTAAAATTGACAGATTTAATTGGTTAGGCCACCAGTCGCGGTTAGAGGTTCCGCTACCTGCGGTTTTATCGAGTGCGCCACCCATAAACGGGCAACGGCTGGATTCGTTTACTTCCCATACCTTATGATTATCGGGATGGTTTCTGTGATCGTTTTTTTCCATAATTTGGAGAGTTTTAAAGGATTAATAGGATAAAAATACTATAATTATTTACTATGGAAATTTATTCTTCATATTAAATAACTATAGTGGTTATGGTTAAAACTATAATATAGTGAAAAATGCCGAACCTTTTTTTACTTAAAAGATTTCTGTTTTTAGCACCTCTATTCAATTTATTCCATTTAAAAATAATTGGGTTTTAATTTTCTTTAACTCTTTGTGCTAAAAAGCTAATGTTAAGCAAAATAACAATCGATTAACAACCTTTGTTTATGGATATGGCTAATTTCAAAAGGAAACCAAAAACTAATGAAGAAATGAAAACACTAACCAACAATTTTTACAAACCAGTATTTGTATTTGCACTTTTGCTTTTTGCAAGCTGTGGAAGTATGCAAAATACTGAAGATGATCTTAGAAGTGATGCTAGTGATGCAAGAAATGAAATTAGGCAGAATCACACTAACGCCTCTGAATTGCTAAATAACTCTGCCGGTTACGCAATTTTTCCAAACGTGGGTAAGGGAGCTTATGTAATTGGAGGAGCTTCCGGTAATGGCGTTGTTTATAAAAACAATACGATTATAGGATATGCAGACCTTAAACAGGTAGATATTGGCTTGCAGGCTGGAGGAAAAGCTTTTATTGAAGTGCTTTTCTTTGAAACCGATGCCGATCTGGAAAGATTTAAAGAAGGAGATTACGAACTTTCTGCAAATGCATCTGCCGTAATACTTGATAAAGGAGCTTCTCAAAGTATTGATTTTCAGGACGGAGTTGCCGTAGTTACCATTCCAAAAGGTGGTGCAATGGCAGGAGTTTCTGTAGGAGGACAGCGTTTTTCCTTTCAACCTAGATAGAAAATAATTATTGTAAGTATGAAAGCGGCTTTAGAGGCCGCTTTTTTATTTTATACCCTAATTTTTAAAAGGTATTTTTACTTAACTACAGCAAACTTAACCCAAATTAATTTAGCTTAAGAAATCCCCTTATCTTTGCTAAAAGAACCCTGTTAAAGATGATACCTGAAAGTATTTCTGTAGAAGAGAAATTGCAAGAGCGAATTAAAGAACTCTCCTGTCTTTATCAGGTTTCATCGGCAATAAGGGAGTTTGAGGGTTCTTATGAAGCTACTTTAGAATCTATTGTAAAAATTCTTAAAAATGCCTGGCGTTTTCCAGAATTGGCTACTGTAGAGATACAATGTGAATCGTATCATTTAAGTTCTAACCCGATTCCAAAAGAAGGTTATTCTCAAAAAAGTATTATTAAAATTTCAGAGAATGAAATAGGTTTCATAAAAGTACATTACCCGGCCTCAGACTTATCTAAAGCGCATTTTTTGGTAGAAGAACAGCGACTTTTAGATAAAATAGCCGATGAAATTGCGCTGTTTTTTGAACGCCAAAATATTAAAATACAGGAAGAACATTTAAAACAAACCGCTGCGAGAAATGACCGGTTGGCTATTCTGGGAGAAATTACCGCGGGAATAGCGCACGAGCTTAATACTCCCTTAGGTAATATTTTAGGTTTTGCTGAATTTATTGAAGAAAAAACGGCTGAAAAGCAAACAAAACGAGATGCGCAAAAGATCCTTAATTCAGCAATTTATTCCAGGGAAGTTGTAAAAAAACTCATGTTTTTCTCCTGTGATATGCCACAGGATATTAAAAAAATTAAGGTTAAACCCATTATTACCCAGGCACTTTCACTTTTAAAACCTAATTTTAAAAAAGCTAATATTCGGTTTAAATTTAATATTCAGGATCCTGCTTTAAAAGCACAGGTAGACCCTATACAATTAACCCAGGTATTTTTTAATTTAGTGATTAATGCGATTTATTATTCTCCGGAAAATTCCAAAATTGTTATTTCCATTAATAAAAACGAAACACATTATACTATTGAAATTGCCGATGAAGGAAAAGGAATTGCTCCTGAAGTGAAAGATAAAATTTTTGAACCTTTTTATACTACAAAACCACTGGGAGAAGGTTCCGGTCTTGGATTAAGTGTGGTTCATGGGATAATTAAAAGTCATAAAGGAGAAATTAGCATTGCCGATAACATTCCAAAAGGAACTATTTTTAAAATAAAATTACCATTGAATTTCTAATATGTCTATACGCAAAGAAAACTTACTTATAGTAGATGACGATTATGATATGCTTGAAGTATTGGACCGCCACCTAAAACAGGAGAATTACCATACTTACAAGGCAGGGTCGGTGATGGAAGCTATAGATATTTTAAAGCACAGCAGTATAGATTTATTGATCACCGATTTACAAATGCCGGGAATGAACGGAATGGAATTGGTGAAATATGTAGACGATCATTATCCTGAAATTCCAAAACTTGTAATTACCGGTTATCCTTCTATAGATAATGCACTTACCGCAATAAAATCTGGTGCTTTAGATTATTTGCCTAAACCTTTTACAAAATCTGAATTACTTACTTCAGTTAAAAAATCTTTAGTCAACCGGAAATCAGCGAAAAAAACCGCTTCTTCCCCCGAAATTAGAAATAATTATGGCGGAATGGTTGGCTCTTCAGCAAAATTTGAAGAACTGGTAGATATTATAGAAAGAGTGAAAAATAACCGTGCTACAATTTTAATAAGAGGAGAGAGTGGTACCGGGAAAGAACTGGTGGCACGGGCAATTCATTATAAAGGTTCTTTTGCTCAAAATCCATTTATTGCGGTAAACTGTGGTGCTATTCCCGAGAATTTACTGGAATCAGAATTATTTGGTTCTACTAAAGGGGCTTATACAGGTGCTTCAGAAACCCGCGAAGGTTACTTCCAGGCGGCTAATGGTGGTACTATTTTTTTAGATGAAATTGGTACAGCCTCGCTGGCGGTTCAGGTTAGGTTATTACGTGTGCTTCAGGAAAAAGAAGTAAGAAAACTGGGCGGTAGAAATTCAGAAAAAATCCAGGTTCGGGTAATTGCTGCAACAAACAGCGATTTACGCGAAATGGTAGAAAAAGGAACTTTCAGGGAAGATCTTTACTATCGTTTAAATGTGGTAGATATTCTTACGCCGCCTTTACGGGAAAGAAAAGAAGATATTCTACCGCTTGCCAAAACTTTTCTGGATAAATACCAGCGGGATTATGGCAAAACCGGTTTAAAATTATCAGATAAAACTGTTGAGATTTTAAAGCGTTACAATTGGCCGGGGAATATTAGGGAATTAGAAAACGTGATTCAACGAGCCATAATTATGAGTGAAGATGAAATTCTTCCGCAAGACCTACCGGCTTCGGTAAAATACCAGGTCCCGGCTGTAGATGAAGAATTAGTTGCCTTAAAAGAAGTAGAAAAAAAGCATATTTTAAAAGTTCTTGCAGCGGTAGATCAAAACAAATCTAAAGCTGCAGAAATCCTTCAAATAGACCGTAAAACCTTACGAGAAAAGATTAAATAAGCTGCGGGTAATTATCTCCCACCCGGGTAATTTCTTTCCAACACAGAAAATAATAGGAATTCAATTTTACTTCTTTGAGTCCTGATAATCAATACTTTAAAATATATATTCTCATTTTTTAATTTTTTGGGCACAGCTTTAGCTTTAGTGTATTCCAAAATACAGATTCTATGAATATAGTTGAAATGGAAAGACCGGCAGTTTTGGAAGAAAGTGAAAAGGAACTGGA
This sequence comes from uncultured Salegentibacter sp., assembly GCF_963972535.1. NCBI lineage: Bacteria > Pseudomonadati > Bacteroidota > Flavobacteriia > Flavobacteriales > Flavobacteriaceae > Salegentibacter > uncultured Salegentibacter sp. The sequence goes on along the minus strand of NZ_CAXAVR010000027.1, from coordinate 9,833 downwards.
GAATGCAGGTAGCGAACTCTTTAAAACGCTTTGCTTTAATTGCGATTTAAGGCACCACTGCAGCTGGAAAGATAACAGAAAAATGTATTGTGAACATTTTCAATAAAATTATAAAAGAATGATAGCAACAAAGTCAATGCCCAAACAAAGTATGTATGATACGGTTATTAAACAGTTTAATAAAACAGCCGATATCATAGATCTAAATCCAAATATTAAGAAAATACTTGAAATTACCAATAACGAGATCGTGGTACATTTTCCCGTGAAAATGGATAATGGTAAAGTAGAGATTTTTACCGGTTACCGGGTTCAGCATAATAATGCCCTGGGACCATATAAAGGCGGCTTACGTTACCACCCAACGGTAGATGTAGATGCAGCCAAAGCTCTGGCCATGTGGATGACCTGGAAAACCTCATTAGCAGGTTTACCTTATGGCGGAGCTAAAGGAGGAATCCAAATAGATCCCCGTAATTATTCTGATGCAGAACTGGAACGTATTACCCGTAGGTTTACCTATGCATTAGGGGAAAATATAGGGCCGGAACATGATATTCCTGCGCCAGATGTAAACACCAATGCGCAAACTATGGCCTGGATTGCAGATACTTATATGTCTACAATCTCTACTTCAGAACGTTCGCAAAATCAGCACGTGGTAACCGGAAAACCGGTAGGCTCTGGCGGTTTGGAAGGCCGTGATCGTGCTACTGGTTTTGGAGTGTATTTAACCACTAAAGAACTTGTAAAATCTCGTGGAGAATCTTTAAAAGATAAAACCTTTATTGTACAGGGATTCGGAAATGTAGGCTACTGGGCTTCAAAATTCTTAATTGAAGACGGCGCTAAAATGATTGCGGTACAGGATGCCCACGCTACATTGTATAATGAAGAAGGAATTTCAGTAGAAAAATTATTTGAACATTCAAGTCCAAGAAAAGGCTCTATCCAGGGCTTTACTGAAGCAAACGAAATGAATCCTGAAGATTTCTTTGGCCTGGAATGCGATATTCTAATTCCTGCTGCTCTTGGTAATCAGATTACCGGCGATAATGCTTTCAAAATAAAAGCTTCAATAGTTGCTGAAGGTGCTAATGGACCTACAAACGAAGAAGGTGAAGCGATTCTTTTAGAGAAAGGAATCACCATTATTCCAGATATTTTATGTAATTCTGGAGGTGTGATTGGTAGTTATTTTGAATGGCTGCAAAACAGAAATGGTGAATTATGGGAACTCGATGAAGTGATGCAGAAATTAGAGAAAAAATTGCTTCAGGTGTTTAAGAAAGTTGAAAAAGAAGTTGAAGAACGAAAAACCGACTGGCGAACTGCTGCTTATATTCTGGCTATTTCCAGGATTGAGACGGCCTATAACCAGCGAGGTATTTTTCCTTAATTAATTGTTGTGAAGAAATGAAATATGATGTCATTATAATTGAAAAGGTAGAATATGAGCTTTTAAAACGTATAGTTTCCATGGCGCAATATTATAAAGATAATACCTACCGTGCGTCTATAGAAAAGCTAAAGAACGAACTTGAATTTGCGAAAATTGTGAGTGAAAAAAATATGCCCGAAGATGTGGTGAGATTCAACTCTAAAGTTGAAATAGCTACTCCTTTTGGTATTAATAGAACATACCAAATTGTTACTCCAGATCATAGCAATATTAAAGAAAATAAGATTTCTATTCTTGCTCCTATGGGGCTGGCCTTATTTGGCTATGCCCAGGGAGACAAGGTAGAATGGGAATTCCCAACCGGTAAGAACGCTATTGATATTATAAAAGTAGAACAGACGGTAAGGGAAATGAAAATGCAAAAATAAAGGAAGATGAGGGAAAAATTTCAGGAACATCATAACGATGAGGAAATACAAATTTTAAGTATCCAATCTGAATCAGAAGACTGGGAAGAACACCTAATTTATATTAGTGAGGAAATTAATTTCTTCAGCAATATTTTAAAATCAGGTTTAAAAGAAACTATTAAGGTAGAAATAAACCAGGAAGATGCTTCTTACTTAAAGAAACAACTGGAGTTAATAAATAAGGCCAATGAGTTTCATTTAACCACCTTCTTTGATTACAAAAATAAACTGGAGGGATTAAAAGAATGTGACGATGTGCAGTGTGAAAACTTTTATTTAAAAGATCACCTGGTTTTTAAAACCACACTTAGAAAACATTTTAAAGATTTTCGACAGCTTAAAGTTTTAATATTTAAATTCTTAAAAGTTAGTTTCAACTAGTTTTTAAATTTGACTGTGTTTGGTTGACTAATGTGGGGCGATTTTTAATCGCCCCTTTTTTGTTTTTAAAAATGAATAGTAACCGCTACTACTCAAAATTAGATTCATTTTAAATTACAGAAATATTTTATTAAAAATTACTGTAAATATTCGCTCCATATATTTGATGTAAACATCCTATTAACAGTGGTTTAAGCAGTTCTGTTTCAGTTAATCCCCTTCCTTATGATTGGGGTCATAAAATAAGATTGACTTCTCGGGTAATTTTACCACCGAAATCAAAATCTATAACTATGAAATTAATTGTAAAAATAGGATTGGCTGTAGCCCTGGTATTTTCTTTTGCGGCTTGTGGCAATTCTGAAAAAGACGAAAAAGAAAGCCTACGCCTGGACGATTACTCTTCACAACCAAAAGAAAAAGAAACTGAAACCAAAGAAGCTGCCGCAGATTCGGGAGACGATTTATCTAATAAAGGAATTGGCCCGGTAAAATCTTTGGATTTGCCAGAAAGCATTAATTCTGATATGGCAGCCAATGGAGCCAGTATCTTTAAGAATATGTGTTCTGCCTGCCATAAAATGGATAAGAAATTTGTTGGTCCGGCTATAGAAGGTGTAACCGAAAGAAGATCGCCAGAATGGATTATGAATATGATTCTTAATCCAGAAGAGATGATTAAAAAAGATCCTATCGCCAAAAGATTAATGGTAGAGTCTAATATGGCAATTATGGCCAATCAGGGACTGGAAGAAGACCAGGCCAGGGCTATTGTAGAATATTTTAGACAGTATGATGCCGAAAACTGATGATACTCATAAAAACCTATAAACCTACACTTTAGTTTTGAACCATATTTGAAATAATACCTAATCATATGAAAACAATCACAAATTTTATCGCCGTATTTGCACTTGCCGCAATCTTTACATCCTGTAACCAGAATGATGAAGGAGGGAAATCGGGTGCTATGGCTTCCAGTGCTGCAGAAAAAGTTTATGTTAGCCCTGGAGAACACGACGAATACTACGCTTTCCTTTCTGGAGGTTACAGTGGGAACCTAACCGTTTACGGGCTTCCGTCTGGAAGAATGCTTAAAGAAATCCCTGTATTTTCTCAGTTTCCTACCAATGGGTATGGTTATTCTGAAGAAACTAAAGATATGCTAAAAACCTCGTTTGGTATGGTGCCGTGGGGAGATTCTCACCACCCCGATATTTCCCAAACTAACGGGGAAATAGATGGAAGGTGGATTTTTATAAATGAGAACAACACCCCCAGAATTGCCAGGATAAGCCTGGAAACATTCGAAACCGAAGAGATTATTGAAATCCCACATAGTGCGGGTAACCACTCTTCTTCTTATGTTACCGAAAACACCGAATATGTGGTGGCCGGTACACGATTTTCAGTGCCTTATCCTCAAAAAGACATGCCTATAGATGAAATGAAAGGAAATTTTAGAGGACCTTTAACTTTTATCGCAGTAGGCGATGATGGCCATATGGAAATTGATTTTCAAATAGATATGCCCGGTTTTAATTATGATCTTTCTCACCCCGGTCGCGGCGAATCTCACGGCTGGTTCTTCTTTACCACTTATAATACCGAAGAATCACATACTATGCAGGAAGTAAATGCTTCGCAAAATGATAAGGATTTTATTGCTGCAGTTAACTGGAAGAAAATAAGCGAATATGTAGAAAATGGAGGCGGGGAGACTATGGATGCCGAATATGTGCATAATGTGTTTGACCACGATACTCAAACTACTATTTCTACCACCAAAAACGAAGTGCTTAGAGTAGATCCTCGTGATATACCCGGTGCAGTATATTTTATGCCAACTCCCAAATCTCCTCACGGTTGTGATGTAGATCCTTCAGGACAATATATTATTGGAAACGGAAAACTTTCCAGTGACCTTACCGTGCATTCATTCAGTAAAATGCTTGATGCTATTGAAAATGAAGAATTTGATGGAGATGCTTACGGAATTCCAGTACTTAATTTTGAGTCTACCTTAGCCGGAACCGTTAAGGAAGCAGGTTTAGGCCCATTGCACACTGAATTTGATGATAAAGGAAATGCTTATACTACATTCTTTATCTCTTCTGAAGTTGTAAAATGGAAATTAGATACCTGGGAAGTTGTAGATAGACAGCCAAGTTATTACTCTGTAGGTCACTTAATGATTTCTGGAGGAAACTCAAGAAAACCAGATGGAAAATATATGATTTCCTTAAACAAAATCACCAAAGACAGGTATTTACCAACCGGCCCCGAGCTAGAACACTCTGCGCAGTTGTTTGATATTTCAGGTGATAAAATGGAATTGTTACTTGATTTTCCAACACACGGTGAACCGCACTACGCAGCTGCCATTAAAGCCGATAAAATCAAAGAAAATTCAAAAAAGATTTATCGTTTAGATGAGAATAATCACAAGTATGCCGCTGTTAATGAAAGTGAAACCAAAATGGTTCGTGAGGGCAATGAAGTTCACGTGTATATGACCACGGTAAGAAGCCACTTTGCTCCAGATAACCTTGAAGGTATTCACGTGGGAGATAAAGTATATTTCCACGTAACCAACTTAGAGCAGGATTTTGATGTACCTCACGGTTTCGCAGTAATTGGAGCTAATACTTCAGAGCTTTTAATAATGCCGGGACAAACAAAAACCATTACGTGGGAACCTAAGAAACCCGGTGTATGGCCATTCTATTGTACCGATTTCTGTTCTGCACTTCACCAGGAAATGCAGGGTTACATAAGAGTTTCTGCAGAAGGAGCTAATACCCCTATGAAATGGGGCTTAGATGACGAATATACAAGTAACTAGTTAAAGGTTGTTTTTAGATTGAAAAAGGAGGGTGGCGGCCAGTTGTTTGCGCCCTCCTTTATTTTTTAAAGGCTTTCTAAGACAATACTTTTTTATAGCCTCCCAAATCTATTTAATAATACATAAACATATGAAACGTTCTGCAATTTTAATGATATTAGGCTCACTTCTCTTGTTAGGCCTGTTTTATTTTCCTTTATGGAATATTCAACTTGGCGCACCCCAATACCCCGATCCTATGGGAATGGATATTTTTATTAGCGGGATAGAAGGAGAAGAAGAATTTGATATTCAGAATATAGACGGGGTAAATCATTATATAGGAATGAAGAAAATTCCGAAGCCGGCTGAAATGTGGGAGTTCCAGGTTTTTCCCATAGTCATTGCGGGTATGGCAATATTAGGAGTTCTCTTAGGTGCTTTAGGATTTTTTAAAAAAATCCCCGCTTCCTGGTTTTTAGGTTGGTTTATCTTAATGCTTGTTCTTGGTTTGCTGGGAATGTACGATTTCAATAACTGGTTGTTAGATTACGGTACAGATCTGGATCCTAAAGCCATTATAAAATTAACCGATTCTGAAGGAAACCCTATAAACTATAAACCACCATTATTCGGTACTCAGAAAATCCTGAACTTTACCGCCCATTCGTATCCCAGAACCGGTGCTTACCTTATGTTTATTGGAATGTCATTAACTTTGGTAGCCTGGTGGATTCGTAAAAAAGCTTTAAAAACCCTGAAATAATGAAATTTTCATTTTACATATTAGCCATAGTCTTTGTTTTTTCGGCCTGTAGTTTTGAGCCAGAACCAATTAAGTATGGTAAAGACCATTGTCACTTTTGTCAAATGACGATTGTAGAGCAGGCTTACTCGGCACAGCTGGTAACAGACAAGGGTAAACAGTATAAATACGATGCTATAGAATGCCTGGTGAATGATATGAACCAGAGAGAATACCAAACTTCTTTTCTTTTAGTTTCTAATTACGATAAACCCGGCAACATGCTACCGGTTTCTGATGCCGGCTTTGTACAAAACGATAGTTTACGAAGCCCAATGGGAGCTAACCTTGCCGCTGTGAAAAAAGAAAGCCGTGATAGCGGAGAACTTCAGGACTGGGAAGAATTGAAAAATAATTTTAAGTAATTTACCATGAAAGTTGTGCTCTTCATCTTCCTTTCTTTTATTAGTTTCAGCTTTTACGCTACAGAAATTACGGTTTGTGAAACCTGCGAAATCAAATCGATTAAAAACGCGGTTGAAGTTGCGAAATCTGGGGACACCATTAGAGTAAAACCCGGTGTTTACAAGGAAAATGATATTGTTATAAGTGATAAATCTTTAACCCTAATTGGCGAAGATTTCCCGGTTATTGATGCTGAAATGCAAGGCACGGCAATTAGTTTTAGGGCTGATGCATTTGCAATTGAAGGCTTTAAAATCATCAATATAGGGAGAAGTCATACCAGCGATTTTTCCGCAATTTTAGTCAGTAATTCCACTAATTTTGAAGTTAAGAATAACCGTTTTGATAATATTTTCTTCGGAATTTTAATAGAACGTTCTAATAACGGGCGTATTGTGGGTAACCAGGTGACCGGTAAAGCAACCAGCCAGGCTCACTCCGGCAATGCTATTCATCTTTGGAAAACTTCAGAAATGCATATTGAAGATAATCACCTGGAAGGCGTTCGCGACGGAATTTACCTGGAATTTACAGACGATACCGAAATTATAAATAATGTATGTAAGAATAATTTAAGATACGGGCTGCATTTTATGTTTTCTGATGGTAATACCTATTCCGGGAACCTTTTTGAAAATAATGGAGCAGGAGTAGCGGTAATGTATTCAAAAGAAATTTTAATGTACCGCAATACGTTTAAAAACAACTGGGGAAGCGCTTCTTATGGTTTATTGCTGAAAGACATAACAGATTCTGAATTAAAACAGAATACTTTTGAAGAAAACACCGTTGGCATTAGCGCCGATAATACCAACCGGATAAATTATATAGAAAACGATTTTAAAAGTAACGGCTATGCTGTAAAAATTAGAGGTGGCTGCTACAATAACGTTTTTAATCGAAATAATTTTTTATATAATTCTTTTGATCTTACCTATACTGGGCATAGTAACGGGAATACTTTTAACGGGAATTACTGGAGCAATTATTCCGGCTACGATCTTGATAAAAACAATTTTGGAGATATCCCTTACAGGCCGGTGAGTTTATTTTCTTATTTAGTAGATAAAACGCCTGAAAGTATTGTAATGCTTAGAAGCCTGTTTATAGACTTAATTGAATTTTCAGAAAAAGTTTCTCCCATTTTTACACCGGCCAATGTGCTGGACGAACAACCTTATATTAGAAAAATACAATGGTAACGGTAACAAATCTTCATAAACGTTTTGGATCCCAAAAGGTTTTAAACGGCTTAAACCTGGAGACCAATGTCCCGGGAATAATTGCGGTTCTTGGTCCCAATGGTTCGGGAAAAACCACACTTATTAAAAGCTTGCTGGGTATGGTAATTCCGCAAAAAGGAGAAATCGCTGTAAATGGTAAGAAAATTCGCCGGCAAAGTGACTACCGGCAGGAGATTGATTATCTACCGCAAATTGCCAATTTCCCCGGCAACCTTACCGTAAAAGAATTGATTGGAATGATCAAAGATCTAAGGGGAAAACCTGCCCGGGATAAAGAACTAATTGCTTTTTTTGGTATAGAAAATTTCCTGGATAAAAAACTGAGTAAACTCTCTGGTGGTACCCGCCAAAAAGTGAATATCGTACTGTGTTTTATGTTTGACAGTCCGTTGATAATTTTAGATGAACCTACCTCAGGGCTGGATCCTGCTTCTTTAATTAAACTCAGAGAGTTATTGCAAAAGGAAAAAGCAGCCGGAAAAACAATAATTATTACTTCTCATATTATGAATTTCGTAGAAGAAACGGCTGATAGAATTTTATTCCTGTTAGAAGGCGTAATTTATTTTAACGGTAGTATTACCGAGCTAAAAACACAAACCGGTCAGGATGATCTTGAACATGCTATTGCCCAAATTTTAACCTAAGCATTATGTTTAAAATTCTTAAATACAGTTTTTTTGATCTTTTTAGAAGTCGGTGGAGCTTTGTTTATTTCTTCTTCTATCTGTTATTAGGTTTGGTGTTATTGTTTTTAAACAACGACCTTTCTAATGCGATCATTACCTTAATGAATGTTATTATTGTTCTGGTACCGCTTATAGGGACTATTTTTGGGATTATGTATTTTTATAATTCCCGGGAATTTACCGAGCTGCTCCTGGCGCAACCCATAGCCCGAAAACATATTTTTTTAGGGCAATATTTAGGCGTGGCAATATCGTTGGCTCTTAGCCTGGTTTTAGGGCTGGGAATTCCTTTTATAATTTACGGGTTATTTGAATCTTCAGCCATTTGGGATTTCCTTTCTTTATTGGTAGTTGGTTCTTTTCTTACTTTTATTTTTACCGCACTTTCCTTTGGAATAGCCCTTAGGTTTGAGAATAAAATTAAAGGTTTCGGGATGGCAATTTTAATGTGGTTATTCCTCGCAATTATTTACGACGGAATTTTCCTTTTACTTTTAATGTATTTCCAGGAATATCCTTTAGAAGATTTTGCCTTGGCTGCAAGTGTACTAAATCCTATAGATTTAAGCCGAACCTTAATTTTACTAAAATTAGATATTTCAGCACTTTTAGGATATACCGGTGCAGTGTTTAAATCATTTTTTGGTACAACCAAAGGGAGTATTATAAGTTTTGGTGTGTTGCTGGCCTGGGTAATTTTACCGGTTTGGGGAATGCTGCGCCTGGCTTCAAAAAAAGATTTTTAACCGAATTAACGATAAACTTTTCCGCTTCTAATTTTTAGTTCGCCTTTCTTTTCCAGGCCTTTCATAGCCCTAATTACGGTTTCTACTCGAAGTCCGGTTAAATCGGCTATCTGTTGGCGGGTAAGGTTAACTTTAAATTTAAACTGCCCTTCAATTTGATGTACGTAACGCTTTAGATAATCCAGGATCCTGATTATTCGATGTTCGGGGTCCTGGCTTGAAATTTCGGAAACCATAATCGCTTTGTAAAAAAGCCTTTCAGCCAGGGTGCGGGTGAGTTTTAGGTGGGTTTCGGGATGCTTTGTAAGTAGCTCCAGGAAATTTAGTTTTGGTAACTTTAAAACTTCAGAGGTTTTTATAGCTTCAGCATTGGCGGGATATTTTACATCGGCCAGCAAGGGTGGTTCGCCAAAAGTTTGACCATCAGTAAACATTCCCTGTATAAATTCCTTTCCGTCGGCATTATAATTATTCATCTTGATCTCCCCGGAAATAATTTGAAAGAAATTAAGTGCAATTTCCCCTTCCCTAAAAAGCTGATCGCCTTTGTGGTAAGTTTCTCTTGAAGCTCCAAATTCCAGTAAAATATTTTCCGCAACCATATTTTAAATTTTAATCAAAGCAAACTTATAAAAAACAAGGAAACCAAACAGGAATTAAAATACTAAAGCTTGGTAATTCATTTTTTATGCTTCAACAAATTCACTCCTAAAATCCATCCCACGGCAATAGGCATTAAGGCGCTTACTAAAACAAGTAAAAGAAAGTAATTACCAAAAAAAGGCAGTCCTAACCAAAGTACCAGGCCCTTATAGAAAATTAGTGCTTCTGAAATTAGAAAACCGCTGAGGTAAAGGTAAAAAGCAT